>DATEPM010000103.1:0-4251 GCA_035273185.1 Gemmatimonadaceae bacterium | reverse complement strand
GACGGTGCGCACCACGCCGCCATCGAGGGTGAGCACCATGAGCAGCTTCTCGCTCGCCACGCGCACCAGCTCCAGCCGGCGGAGCACCGAATTGCCCAGCCGCGGCCCGAGCGCCACGCCCAGCTCCTGGGTGATGACGCCCAGCGTCTGGGCCGCGCGCCTGATGATCGCCTCGATGGCCGAGCCGCCCACCACGAGCTGTTCGGCAAGCCGCTCGTTCTCCACCGTGGAGACCGGTGGGATGGCAAGGAGCTGATCGACGTACACCCGGTAGGCCTTGTTGGTGGGTACGCGGCCGGCAGACGTGTGCGGATGAAAGAGAAAGCCCTTCTCCTCCAGATCGCTCATCGTATTACGGATGGTGGCCGGGGACACGCCCAGCCCAAACCGGCGCGAAAGCGTGCGCGAGCCGGCAGGCTCGGCGGTCTCCACGTACGTACGGATCACCGCCTCAAGCACTGTCCGCTCGCGTCTGGAGAGCTCCTGGAAACCCATAAGTGCAAAGCTACTAACGACTTCTGGAGAGTGTCAAGTCGGCGGCCAGGGAATCGAGCCGCAGCCACCCCTGCGGGGAGAGCACCAGCCTCCCGTCCTGCCGCAGTGAGCCCCAGCCAGCCTCCAGCCACGGGCGAATGTGCCCGAGCTCAGCCCCGGCAACCCCGAGACCGGCGTCGGTGCGCAACCCGAGATACACCTGCTCCGCCGCCCGGTTCTCCGCCGTCAGCCGCTCGCTCCCCTCGATGGGATCGGCGCCCGAGGCCAGGCGGTCGCGCCAGGCAACGTACCCGGCCACGTTCCAGCGCCGCTCGCCATTCATCAGCTCGTGCGCCGCGGGACCCAACCCGGCGTATGCCTCGCCGGTCCAGTAGGAGGAGTTGTGCCGGGCGCGCCGCCCGCGGCGGGCGAAGTTGGAGACCTCGTAGTGCTCGAACCCGGCCGCGGTGAGTGCTCGATGGGCGTGGAGAAACTCCCGCTCGTAGCGCTCCTCCGGGGCTTCAGTGATGATCCCGCGCGCGCGCCAGCGTCCCAGCGGGGCTGCCGGTTCCACGGTGAGCCCGTACAGGGAGAGGTGCGTGGGCGCGAGCCGCAGCGCGGCATCGACGTCGCGCTCCCAATCCCGGGGAATCTCCGGCGGCAGAGCGAATATGAGATCCAGCGAGAGGTCGGTGATCCCTGCCGCCCGCGCCTCGCCGACCGCGCGCTCGATACCGGCGGCATCGTGGGTGCGGTGCATCCAGGCCAGCACCCGGTCGTCGAACGACTGCGATCCGATGGAGAGGCGATTGATCCCTGCCGCACGCCACGCACGCGCCCCCGCAACGGTGACGTCTTCGGGATTGGCCTCGAGGGTGAGCTCGGCGCCAGGCGCAATGCTGAGGCGTTGCCTCAGGGTCTCGACCAAGAGGGCAACCCCCTCCGCGCCGAGCTTGGAGGGCGTGCCGCCGCCAAAGTAGAGCGTGTCGACCGGCCAGGGATCGCTGCCGGGAAAGCGCAGCGCGAGCTCGCGCGCCACGGCATCCACGTATTCTGCTGCAGGCACCCGGGCGCGCACCGCGATGGCAAAGTCGCAGTAGGTGCAGCGGCGGGCGCAGAACGGGACGTGGACGTAAACGTGGCGAGGCAGCACACGTGAAATCTACGATGCCGCGTCAGCGCCTTCTGATCTCACCCGTCAACCCGCACTCGATGGAGCCGCGCAGCTCCAGCGCGGTGACCGCCGCCAGGCAGCGCTGCGCCGGAAGCGCCGTGCGCGTGCACAACGCGTCCAGATCCGCGGGACCTTCGGCGAGCACACGCCACAACCGCAACTGATCGCCGTCCTCCGGTTCGATCATGCTGCGCACGGGCGGCGTGGCGCCCACGAGGGCCAGAGCGTCGGCCACGGTGGCGATGATCTGCGCGCCGTCACGGATGAGATGATTGGTACCGTGGCTCTGGGGCACGTCGATGGGCCCCGGGACCGCGGCCGTCGCCCGACCCATGTCGAGCGCGCACCTGGCGGTGCTCAGCGCTCCGCTTCGTTCGGGCGCCTCGACCACGATGACGAGATCCGCCAGCGCCGCGATCAATCGATTGCGTTGGATGAAGGAACCTTTGTGAGCGTGCGCGTTGGGCGGAAGCTCGGAGAGCAGCAGTCCCGCCTCACCGATGTGCCGCTGCAGGGCGCGATGTCCCGCCGGAAAGGCGACGTTCACCCCTGTGCCGAGCACCGCGGCCGTGCGTCCTCCGGCCTCGAGCGCCGCCCGGTGGGCGCTGCCATCGATTCCGCGGGCGAGTCCGCTCAGCACGCACGCTCCTACGCGCGCGAAGGCGCCAGCCAGCTCGCGTGTCACGCGCTCGCCGTACCTGGTGGACTGGCGTGTGCCGACAATCGCGACCACCGGGGGCGCCAGCGTATCGAGCGCGCCCACGGCCCAGATCAGTGGCGGCGCGTCGGGCAGCTCGCGCAGCCGCGCGGGGTAGCGATCGTCGTAGGCGGCGATTACCAGCGCTCGCGCACGCTCGCGCGCCGGCGCAGGTGCGCCGCCGCCAGCATCAGGGGAGGGGGAGATGCTCGTCGGCTCGGGCACTTGCCTTCTTCATCTCCAGCAGACGCGACCACCAGGCGGCGAGCAGCGGTTCCAACCCCTGCCGCGCCGCGGCACTGATGGCCAGGATGCCGAATGCATCCGGGGCATCGATCGGCGGCGGCTGGTCCTCGCCCAGCAGGTCCATCTTCGTGAACACCACGCAGTGCGGCTTCTGGGCGAGCTCCTCCGAATACGCCTCCACCTCGCGGCGCAGTTGATCGTATTCTCCCTGCCAGTCCATCGTATCGATGGGAATGAGGAAGGCCAGCAAGCGCGTGCGCTCGATGTGGCGCAGGAACTGGAGCCCGAGCCCCTTGCCCTCGTGCGCCCCCTCGATGATCCCCGGGATGTCGGCCACGACGAAGCTGCGCTGGTTGCCGAGCGACACGACCCCCAGGTTGGGGCTCAGCGTGGTGAAGGGATAGTCGGCGATCTTGGGCCGGGCCGCCGAGATCACCGAGAGGAGGGTGGACTTGCCGGCGTTAGGCTCTCCCACGAGACCGACGTCGGCGATGAGCTTGAGCTCCAGCTCCAGGGTGCGCCGCTCGCCATCCTCCCCCGGCTGGAACTGCCTGGGCGCCTGCTGGGTGGAGGTGGCGAAGAACGCGTTGCCCTTTCCACCACGTCCGCCGCGAGCCACCAGGATCTCGTCGCCCTCGTCGAGGATCTCCCCCAGCAGCTCGTTGGTGTCCGCGTCGCGCACCACCGTCCCGGGCGGCACGGGCAGCAGGACGTCGGCGCCGGAGCGACCCGTGCGATTGCTGCCGGAGCCGTGATCGCCCGCCTCGGCTGACCACTGGTCGCGGTAGGTGTAGTCGAGCAGGGTGGCGAGATTCCTGTCGCCGCGCACGAGCACGTTGCCCCCGCGGCCGCCGTCGCCGCCGTCGGGACCACCCAGAGGCACGAACTTCTCGCGCCGGAAGGAGATGATCCCGGAGCCCCCGTTGCCGGCTTTCACGCGGACGATCACACGATCGATGAACATGGGTCAGGGATTCGGGTGTCCGCTCATTTTCCCAGCACACGAGCCCACAGCATGCGAACGGCGCGCGCGCGCTGTTCGCCGACGACGGATCCCAGGGCCTCGATGGCCGACGTCATGACCTCTGGTGCGACGCCCACGTTTAGCGCGCCGTGCAGGTGAGAGTGCAGTTGCCGGTCCTGCCCGGAGGCCGCGCACGCCGCCACGATGCAGAGCTCACGCCGCGGCAGATCGAGCGCCGGCCGGGACAGCACCTTGCCATAGCCTTCCACGATCATCCACTCGTCCAGCGCCGGATGCAGCACGTCGATGTTCGCGCGCAACCGCTCGTACATCCTCCCGTAGACCAACCTGCATGTCGCCTCGCCCCGCGCCCGCAGCCGCTCCAGATCGCCGGCATCGGGATCGGACGCTCCCCGCCGCGCCTCGCCGCGCACCGAGCCAGCGGGCAGCCGCCGCCACTCGCGCATGGCGTTCAGCGCGCGCGGAAACCCGGCGAAGAGGTAGCTCTGGAGCAGCACCTCCTCGATCCAGACCGGCGATGCCGCGACCGCTGCCGTTGCCAGGGCGTCCCGCACCGTGCCCTCGTCCGCGGCAGCGACCAGCGCTGCGAGGCGCACCAGCTCGCGTGTGGCATCGTCGAACGCGGACAGCTTAACAGGGTGGCGAGCGGCGAGGGTCATCGAAACACCGGGCGGG
>DATEPM010000102.1:0-17650 GCA_035273185.1 Gemmatimonadaceae bacterium | reverse complement strand
CAGATCGACCCCGCAATCGCGGCCCGTCCAGTGTACCTCCCACGTGCGCACGCCATCGTTGTCCGTCGTCATGTTGCTGGACGAACTGCCGTTCGCCTCGCAGGGCGCTGACTCGGCGGAGCCGCCCCGCGCGATCGCCGGAATCACTATTCGCATGGCGCTCGGCGCCGGAGCAGCGCTGCCTGGCGTCAGCGCCAGCACCGCGGCCGCTCCGGCCGCCCTGGCGCGCATCGCCGGCATCGCGGGCACCACCGGCATTGGTGGCATCGCTGGCATTGCCGGTATCGCAGTAGACGCTGCAATCGCCCTCGGAACGCGCACCGCGAGTGCCATCGGCGTGGCGAATTCCGGTCCCGGTGCGGCCGCCTCGCGCGAAGGCGCGACGGGACGCATGGCCGCCAGCGGCAGTGCGAGCGCCAGCACCGCCATGGCGCCGACGGCCGTATCGCGTCTGGTAGTCAGCCGGCGCGGCATGTTCGCATCCAGCAAGGAGCGCAGCCGGCGCTCGATGCGCGGGCGCCTCACGAGCCCCGGGGCGAGCGCGGGGACGCTCGCCGCGCCGATGCTCCGCGCGATGCTGAGCAGCTCTTCGGCGTATCGCGTCGGGCGCACGCCGCGCGCCAGCACGGCGTCGTCGCACGCCTGCTCGCTCTCGTTGCGCAGCTCGCGCACCGCCAGCCACGCCAGCGGATTGATCCAGTAGAGCGCGCGCGCCACGCTCGCCGCCGCGTGCAGGCACACGTCGCGGCGCATCACGTGCGCCAGCTCGTGCTCCAGCACCAGCGCCCGCCGCTGGGCGGTCCACTCGGTCGCCTCGCGCGGCAGCAGCACCACGGGCGACCCGATCCCCCAGGTCACTGGCACGTCGATGTCGTCGCTCACGCGCAGCTCCGCATCCCGCACGGCGCAGCGGAGCAGCGCGTCGCCCAGCCGCTGCCGCAGCACGAGATCCTCCTCCGCGGGCGTCGCGCGCCGCACCAGGCGCGACACGGTCATGGCGTCCAGCCCCAGGCGCAGGAGGAGCAGCACCGCTCCGCCCAGCCAGACGAGCAGGAGCGCCGGCCCGAGCGGCCCCGTTTCCGAGAGCCGGTTGGGCCAGGTCATCAGCATGCCCGTATGCAGCGCGGCCGTCGCGACGCGCACCGTCACGGCCGCGCCGGCCCCGGCCGCCTCGGGTGCAACGGCCGTCACGCTCGCCTCGGGCACGCTGGCGCCATCCGATGCATCGCTCGCGATCGTGACATCCACGGCCGCCGCCGGTGTTCCCGGCGCGTTGTCGCCGGTGATCGCCACCGCGGTTGCCGGCATCGGCGCGGGGGCGGGCGCGAGCTCGGGTTTGGGGGCGGCGAGCGAGACCCACACCGGCACCGGCGCGGCGCGTCCCGCCTCGTCCGACCAGCCCACCCGGGGCAGACCGGCGATGGACCACGCGGGCACCACGGCCGAGAGCACGGGCAGCGCCAGCGCAGTCGTCAGGCCGATGCTCCACACCAGGTGCCGCGCCGCCGCCGAACGCCGGTGCATCATCGCGGCGATCAGCGCCGCGACACCGAGGACGAGCACGGACTTCACGAAGAGCACGAAGAGGGCGCCCTGCGCGGCGAGCGCCAAGTCAGCGAGGGCATGCATTCCGATGCTGGTTGCCATGGCTACCGTCCCTCCGCTTTGGCCTGTGCGACGAGCTTCGTCAGGCGCGCCTTGTCCGCGGCCGTCAGCTCGGCGTCCGACATCTCCAGCAGCGCTGCCACCGCGCGCTCGGGCGATCCCCCGAAAAAGGTGTGCACCAGATGGCGCAGCGCGGAGCGGCGCGCCTGCTCCCGCCCGACCGTGGGCCGGTACACGTAGCGCAGCCCGTCCTGCTCGTGCGTGAGGCGCTGCTTCTCCTCCAGCAGCCGGAGCATCCCGCGCACGGCCGAATAACTCGGCGGGTCCGGCAGCTGCTCCCGCACCTCGGCCACGGTGGCGCGGCCCAGGCGGTAGACGACATCCATGATCTGTCGCTCGCGGCGACCCAGGTCCTGCTGCGGTACGACGGGCACGCGACCTCCCGCGTGGCTGGACGGCGGCACTACCTGCTAATCCACTAGCACCTGTCAACAGATTAGCACCTGCCCCGGCGCTGTCAAGACCGGCCTGGCGAGCCGGCCAGCCGCGCCCGCGCTACATTGGTGCGCGCTCGGGAGGCGGTACGCCGCACCGGCAGCCTTCTTGCGCCCGGGCAGTGAAAGGCGTACAAACAGTCAGCCTGTCCGTGCCGCCATGCCCCCACTCAGCCCCGCAATCGCGCATGACGCCTCGTTCGCCACTCGCCCTCGTGCTGCTGGTTGCCGGCAGCGCCTTCCTGGCCGGCTGCTCCGACCGTTCTCCCGTGGCACCGCGCGGGGTGCCCGCGCCCTCCCACGATGTGACCGCTGACGCGGGACCGGATTCCGGAAGCGCCACCATCTTCGCGAGCGACGGTGCCCCCGCGATCCACCGGATGGCGAGCCTCGCGGCGGCCACCAGCATGCCGTCCATTCGCATCGGTGTCGTGCAGTCGGCCACGTCGCTCACGCTCGGCAGCGCGGGCGCGTACACCGTCACCGACAAGGCGAACGGGATGGTGCTCGCCAGCGGCAGCGGCGACGCGGTGACCGTCACGCTGCTGGCGGCGCCGCCGTCGTACTACCGGCTGCAGGTGGTGTGCGGCAGCGTGAGCGCCGTGACGGCGCTGAAGTCGGCCGCGGAGCAGGCCGGATATCCCACGCTCACGGAGTTCGTCGCCGCGGCCAACTGCACGCGGCTCTACATCGGCCAGTTCGCGCCGCCGCCCGCCAGCACCTTCGGCGCGCGCACGACGTTCCGGAACACGCTCATCGCCCAGGGGCTCGCCGGGACCGATTCCTTCTGGAAGGTCGTGGCGATCGGCAGCGCGCTGTACCGCGTGACGCACGGCGGGACGACATTGGAGAGTGTGAATCCCATCGTCGTGACCTCCCCCACGGCGCTCGTCACCATCGACGGGGCGCCGTATCGCGGCCGCGCCGAAGCCCGGCAGAACGGCACGGGATCGATGGCCGGGATCAACGAGCTGCCGCTGGAGCAGTACCTGTACGGCGTGGTGCCGCGCGAGCTGGGGCCCATCGCATATCCGCTGCTGGAGGCACAGAAGGCGCAGGCCGTGGCCGCGCGCACCTACGCCATCTCCGGCCTGGGAAAGCGTGCGTCCGACGGCTACGACCTCCGCGCCACCACCGACGATCAGGTCTACGGCGGATACGCCGCCGAGTACGCCCTGTCCAACCAGGCGGTGGACGAGACGGCAGGCGAGGTGGCCACGGTGCTCGGACGTCCGATCTCGGCGCTGTACTCCTCCACCTCCGGCGGCCACACCGCGGACAACGAGGAGGCGTTCAACAGCGCGCCCGTGTCGTACCTGCGCGGCGTCCCCGATGCGGAACGCGGCAGCGCATTCGAGCACGTCCCCACGCTCGCCGTGTTCATGGCGCACGCCAATCCCATCTCGCTGCGCGCCCAGAAGGATGGGGATGCCGAGGCCGACTGGTCACGGTATCACCGCTGGACTTTCGAGTGGACGGCGGCCGAGATGAGCCAGACGGTGTCCAGTGCCGTGGGGCAGACAGTGGGAACCGTACAGGCGGTCGACGTGCTCTCCCGCGGTCCGTCGGGCCGCGTGCTGGCCATCGAATTCGTAACCGATGCCGGCACCTTCACCAGCCAGAAGGACGCGATCCGCGCCTTTCTGAAGTACGTCGATGCCGCGGGCAAACCCGCCAACCTTCCGAGCACGCTGTTCTACATCGAGCCGGTCACGGAGCCTCGGACCGGAGCGATCACCGGCTTCCGCGCCTACGGCGGCGGCTTCGGCCACGGCGTCGGCCTCTCCCAGACCGGCGCCGTCGGCCTGGCACAGCTCGGCCAGAGTTATCAGCAGATTCTCACGCACTACTATCAGGGGATCACGCTGACGCAGTGGTACTGAAACGGTGATGGGGGCTACGCCCTCGTCCCCATCAATGCTGACTCGATGATCTCGAGCCCGGTGATCGAATCCTCGGGGTCCACCGGTGGCGGGGTTCCGTCGCGCAGGGCGCGCTCGACGCCGATATAGAAGCTCAGATATGCGCCGGCCTCGGTGCGTACGGGGCGGAGATCGTCGCCGGCACCGAGCCGGCCCCAGAGCTCCTGCGGTTCCTCGCCCCACCCCGGCGTGCCCGGCCGGCCGCCGGCGCGCAGCGCGGCCTCCTGAACGTCCAGCCCGTACTTCACGTAGGCGGCGCGGGTGCCCAGCACCCGGAAGCGCGGCGCCGATTGCGCCGCGGCGGCGCTCATCCACAGGTGCGTTCGTACGCCCGACGTATGCGTCAACGCGAGAAAGACGTCGTCCTCCACGACGACGCCAGGCCGGCGGCGGTCCAGCTCCGTGTGGGCGCGCTGCACGGGGCCGAAGAGCACCAGCGCCTGATCGATCAGATGGCTGCCCAGGTCGTACAGAGCGCCCCCGGCTTCCTGCGGGTCCGCGTGCTCGCGCCACCCCGCCTTCGGGACGGGCCGCCAGCGTTCGAACGACGACTCGAAGCGAAACACCTCGCCGAGCGCGTCCTCGCGCCTCAGCCGCTGGACGGTGAGGAAGTCGCCATCCCAGCGGCGGTTCTGGAAGACCGTGAGCAGCAGGCCGCGGCGGCGCGCCACCTCGACCGCGCGGCGTGCATCCGCCACGGTGGCGGCGAAGGGCTTGTCCACCACCACCGCCAGATCCGCTTCGAGCGCCGCGATGGCGAGGGGGACGTGCGTGCGATTCGGTGTCGCGATCACCACGAGATCCAGCGATGCCGCCCGCGCCCACACGTCCTCGTCACGCGGCAGGAGCTCGGCACCGGGATGCGCGGCGTGCGCGCGGGCCCGGCGCTCCGGTTCGCGGGTCACGATCGCGGCGAGCGCGAGCCCCGGCGTGGCCGCGATCAGCGGCGCGTGAAAGGCTTCCCCGGCCGGGCCATAGCCGAGCAGCGCCACCCGCAGATCGCCCGGCATCAGCGCGCGCTCCGGACGGCCGCCGGCGCGCGCCGCCAGCGCACGAGCACCACGGCATATAGCACTATATTGATGACCAGCACCAGGCCGCCAAGCACGTATTGCACCGAACGCGTGAGCGCCGCGGGATACAGCGCGGGGAGAATGTAGTGCTCCACGAAGCCGCCGGCGTAGCCCGCCTGGCCGCCCCGCGCGCGCAGGGCATTCTCCAGCGGCGTGAGCGGACAGATCCAACCCGCGAGCTCGATCAGCACGCCCCACACCGCGGCGGGAACGTGCGCCCACGCCGCGCGCGGCCAGCGCAGCACCAGGAGTCCGCCCAGCACCACGAAGGCGACGAACAGGGCGTGCAGGACGAGGACCGCGTCGGCGAGCAGGCGGTAGATCATGCGCTCAGAGCGCCGGGCTCACGTGGTCGCACCTCCGTTCAGGTCCTCCACAAGATACGACGATCCCCAGGACCATCCCGCGCCTCGGTACCAATCGCTGGGAGTGACCGGGATCTGACAAAGCGGGCGCCCCACGACAACGTGGGGCGCCCGCTTTGCTGCATCAGGCCCGACCGATCAGCTGCTCCGGCTGCTTCCCGAGCCGCCGATGGAGCCGTTGCCGATCCCCCGGTCCGATTGCGAGCGATCCGACGACGAGCTTCCCGAGCGCGAGCTACCCGACTGGCTGCTCGCCGAGCGCGATCCCGTCGAGCCGCTGGAGCTCGAGCCGGAGCTGCTCTGCATGCCAGGATGATGCTCGCGGTTGTGCTCCTCCAGATCCCGCTGGGAATCCAGATGCGCCCCGCAGACGCGGCAGTCGTACTCGTGCGTGTGTGCCATGATCCTCTCCTCCTGAGAATGGCCGCGTACGCTTCCCTCTCCACACGCAGGGTCCGGCGACGCGGCGCGTTCTGGTCGAGTCGCAGGAGGCGTGCCGACCGCCGCTCGAGCGCGCTGGCCGAGCACGCTTTTACAGCTGCTGATAGTCCGGCGTGCTTCGCTTCACGAGACCGGCATCCCAGCCGTTCCAGTTCACGATGGCATTGAATCCCAGGAAGACAGCGGCGATCACCGTCAGAGCGGACACCAGCATTGCTGAATCATCCTGTGCCACTATGTTTCTTGGAGCGACACACGCGTGCGGCGCGTGGACAAGTTCCGAACGACTCGGGGGCCTGCCGATGTGAGCGGGCCCCTTCTTTGTTGCCCGTCACCTGAGGATTGCATGAAAGAGGAAGCCATAGAGCTCGAAGGCACCGTCACGGACGTGCTGCCCAGCGCGATGTTTCGCGTGGATCTCGAAAACGGTCACCAGCTGCTCGCGACCACGGCGGGCAAGATGCGGCGGTTCCGCATTCGCATCCTGGCGGGGGATCGCGTGACGGTGGAGGTCTCGCCCTACGACCTGACCCGCGGTCGCATCACCTTCCGGCACAAATAGCCGGATTCGCCCTTGCTCCAGCCCGCTCCCGAGGAGATCCCGGCGACGGCGGGGCGCGTTTCATCGCCGGATCACCAGCTGCGCGGTGTCCGCGATGTCGTCGCGCCCGGCGAGGTACACCACCACGAGGTACGTGCCCGGGCCCATCCCGGTGATCCAGATCCGCTCGCCGCGCGCCGTGTGGGTGGCGAGGATCAGCTCCTCCAGATCGAGATCGTAGCGGAACGCGGCACCGGAGACGGTGTCGCCCAGAGAGTCGTGCGCCGTCACGCTGAACTCCGCGCGCTGGCCTGGCCGCACCGTGATCGTGTGCGGCCGCAGATTCAGCCAGCGGATGGCGGGGATGATCGTGATCGGGATGCTCTCCGGCGGCGCGCGCCGCGTGAGCAGATAGACGTTGGTGCGGCCGGGTGCCACCCCCTGCACGAAGCCCCCGGTCCGTACCCGGGCGACCGTCGTGTCAGCGACGACCGCGACGATGGTGTCCTTCAGCCGGCACTGCTGGCCCGGCAGCGCACACACCGCGGCGGCGAGGCCCACGGAGTCGCCCACCTCCACCGGCCCCCCACGGCTCCGCGCCCAGAAGATGTGCGGCGGCGGCAGACAGCCCACGACGAGCGTCAGCCCCACTGCAACCGCCAGCACGCGTCCCGGATGCCTCTCCCCCTTCTCCATGCGCGCGGTCCTGAAGGTCCCACCATGAACCACCCGCCTGCACGCCCCGTTCCCGCTACCGGCGGCGCGTGGTCCGCATGCCCCCTGCCGCCGCCGCGTGCATCCGATACTCCACCGGCGGCTCCGCGCCCAGGAGGTTCTTCACGAAGTAGTCCCAGCGGCGGCGCGTCATGTAGTCGGAGTAGTCCGCGTAGCCGTGGTGCCGGTTGGGAAGCAGCAGCAGATCGAAATCCTTGTTCGCGCGGATGAGCGCGTCCACCACCAGGAAGGTGTTGTACGGCGGCACGTTGTCGTCGATGGTGCCGTGCGCCAGCAACAGCTTCCCCCGGAGCCCCTGCGCGTGGTTCTGGTTGGCCTGGTCGTCGTAGCTGGTCTTCCCGCCGCCCAGCTCTTTCAGCAGACCCTGATAGCGCTCGCCCCAGTCGTCTTCGTACTCCCGGTTGTCGTGATTCCCCGACTCGGAGATGCCCACCTTGAAGAAATCCGGATACCGGAACATGGCGTCGGCCGTGGCGAATCCGCCCCCCGAGTGGCCGTAGATCCCCGCGCGGTCGATGTCGATCCAGCGGTACCGCTGCGCCAGCTGCCGCATCCCCGCCACCTGATCGGGGAGGGTGTTGTCGCCCATGTCGCCGTAGTAGGCGTCGTGGAAGGCCTTGGACCGCATCGGCGTGCCCATGCCGTCGATCTCCACCACGACGAAGCCGAGCTCCGCCAGCGCCTGGGCGTCGCCCCGCGCCGGCGAGAACTGCCGGCCCCCCACGCTCCCCGTCTGCGGCCCGGGGTAGATGTGGTTCACGATGGGATACGTCCGCGTGGAATCCAGCGTCGTCGGCACGAACATCAGGCCATACAAGTCCGTCTTCCCGTCGCGGGCCTTCACCGTGATCGGCACCGGCGGCTTCCACCCCGTGGCCAGCAGCCGCGAGATGTCGGTCTTCTCCAGCGGCATCACCACGCGGCCCTGCGCGTCACGCAGCACGGCCACCGGCGGGATGGTCGGCGTGGAATAGCTGTCCAGGAAATATTTGCCGTCGGGCGCGATGGACACCTCGTGGTCCGCGCTGTCGGGGGTCAGCAGCCGCAGCTGCGTGCCGTCGAAGCGAATGCTGTAGAAGTGCCGGAAGTACGGATCGCCCGGCTCGCGCCCCGCGCCCACGAAGAAGATGGTGCGCTGCTTCGGATCCACGCGCAGCACCTGCAGCACCGGCCAGGCGCCGGTGGTGATCTGCTGCTTCAGCTTTCCAGTGCCGAGATCGTACAGGTACAGGCGGCCCCAGTTGTCGCGCTCGGAGAACCAGAGCACCTCGTTGCTCTCCGGCAGCACGTGCCAGTTCACCATGTTGAAGCCGGACTCGAACTGCGTCGGCGAGGTCTCCTGCAGCACCTCGCGCACCGCGCCAGTGGCCGCGTCGGCGATCCGCAGCACCTCCTGCTTGTGGTCGCGGGACGTGGAGACGATCGCGAGGTGCGACCCGTCGGGATACCACTCCGTGTCCGTCCAGTCGTCACCGCGACAGGCCACGTCGTCGCAGATGGTGGAACGATGCTGCTGCGGCGGCAGCTGCAGCCGCACCATGCGCGGGGTCGCGCCGCTCAGATCGATGATCACCGGCTGGATCATGGTCACCACGCTGTCCCCGGGCAGCGGATACTTCCAGGCCTGCAGCACCGGGTGTCCCACGCGGGTCTCCACGAGGTACATCATCCCGGTGCCCCGCTGGTCCTGCTGGAAGGTGGCGAGCTTCTTCGAGTCCGGCGACCACGTGACGATCGCGCGGTCGCTGTGCTTCCACCCCGCGTTGTCGGTGGCGTAGCCGAAATTCTCCACGCCGTCAGTGGTGAGCTGCCTCTCGCGGCCCGTCGCCAGATCCTTCACCCAGAGATTCCAGTCGCGGATGAACGCCGCCTTGCTGCCGTCGGGCGAGACGTTCGAGTTGGACGGCGCTCCCTCCGGACGGGCGGTCGCGGTGCAGTGGTACGCCCGGAGGTCGCAGCGCACCTGCTGCGATGCCACGTCGAAGGACAGCGTGTCGCCCGTGTGCGACCATTCCACCTGTGTGAAGCCCAGCCGCCGGAGGTCGAACGTGGTCGCCAGCGCCGCCGAAACCGCGGCCGTCAGCCGGGTGGTATCGAAGGCCACCGTGCGCGTGCGCCGCGCCGGATCCACCATGATGAACTGCACGCCCCCGCCGGCCGCCGGTATGCGATACCAGAAGCGATCCCCTGGCAGCCAGGTGGGACGCACGCTCCCTCCCGACACGAGTGGCGCCGTGTTGTAGCCCATGAAGCGCTCGGCGCGCGCGTAGTCGGCGGTGGTGAGCGCGCGCGGGGCCTGTGCGCGCGCGGGGACGGTGAGACAGGACAGCGAGAGGGCGACGAGCGTCGCCGGAAGAAGAAGCGGCAGGCGTGCGCGCATACGGCTCGGGAAGGGTCGCGGGTGAATGAGGCGAGTGCCGGAACGGAGCGTCGAGCGGAACCTGCCGCAGATCGGGGCGTGATGCAACCGCGCCTCCGTGGCGGCCGGCGTGGGGAGCTGCTCGGTTCCACGTCGCGGCTGCGCGCGTTCGGCCGCCCTGCGCCCGACCCTCAGCCCGGACTATCGCGATGGCCGGCCGGCGCGCGCCGCTCCACCAGCACCCCAGCCAGCAGCCCGCCGAGCGCCAGCAGCACGCAACCGATGGTGATCGCCTTCCCCTGCTCGTAGCGGGGGCTCGCGAAGGACAGCTCCACGCGCCGCGCCCCGGTCGGGAGCGCGACGCCCGTCAGGACGTAATCCACCCGCCCGATGGCCGCCGGCCTGCCGTCCACGCGCGCCGACCAGCCGGGATAGTAGTTCTCCGATACCACCAGCGCCGCGCCGGCGGGCGCCGGCGGGTCGAGCGTGAGCGCGATGTGCCCCGGCTCCCAGCGGGTGGCGTGCACCGAAACACCGGTGGGCGGCGGCAGGGTGCCGGGCACGGGCTGCACCGGCACGGCTGCCGCCGTATCGAAGAGCGCGGCCCGGGTCACGTCGAAACGCGGGTCCAGCAGCGTCGGGAGGACGCGGTCGTCCGGGGCCTTCACGGCGATGGGCGCCACCCACGCTGCGGGGTTGTCGGCGGGATATTGATACAAATAGATCGTGTTCCCCGCCGCGTCCCGTGCGGGCCCCGCCACGAGCCGCATCCCCTGCATGGGCGGCCGCGCCGCGTTCGTGTACAGGTACTTCGCGTTCAGCAGCCTCCACAGATTGGCGCTGCCCAGCCGTTGCGGCCAGTCGTTGTCCCACCCCGTGAGCTCCTCGTAGCGGCCCATCTCGTTCCCGTGATAGCCCACGACGCTGCGGATGCCGTGCACCATCAGGCCGTCCGCGCGTCCGTCGCCGTAGCCCAGATACGGGTCGCGCCCGCTGCCGGCCAGCGCCTGCGTCGCCAGCGGCACCACGCGCGCCGGCTGCGGGATGTGCATCAGATAATCGATCACGGCGTCGCCCGCGTAGAGCTGCGCCGCCCGTGGCGAGAAGTTCCAGTACAACCGCTCCACCGACCAGAGGTCCAGCCCGACGATGGCGACGAGCAGCCAGGCCGCCCGGCGCGGCGCGAGTCGCCGGTGTCCCAGTGCCAGCAGCACGATCGCCACCGCCGCCACGGCCAGCGCCGACCGCCAGGCGCCCAGCAGCAGGGCGGTGGCGTTCGCGTCGATTCGTGGCTCGAGACTGGGATAGATCACCAGGGCGTGTGCCAGATTGGTGAGCGCGCCCGTCGTCGCGAGCAGCGCGACGACCAGCGCGGCGCAGATCCACGCGACCGCATAACGAGGCCGCGGAGGCGCCTCCAGCGCGCGATCCACCCCGACCCCCGCCAGCACTGCCACACTGAACGAGACCACGAACAGCATCACGCTCGGCGCCCGGAAGTACTTCGTGCCCGGCACCAGCACGTACACCAGGTGGAAGAAGGGCGTGTAGCCGCCCAGCGACCAGAGCAGCGCCACCACGAAGACGCCGCTCCAGAACCAGACGAGGCGCCGGCGCACGCCCGCCGCGCGATAGGCGAGGCCCGCCAGCACCAGCACCGCCGCGCCGAGATATTCGCTGTGCAGGTGGATCGCGTTGCGCCCCCAGTAGCGGTCCAGGATGCCGGAGAACTGCGGGAGGTAGAAGTCGATCATCTCCTCCAACGGCATGGAGTACGAGATCGCGTGCTCCCACGGCTTCCCGCCCGCGCGTGGCGACCAGGGCGTGTACTCCATCAGCGGCAGAAACTGGATCGCCCCGCCGAGCATCCCGAGCGCGACGGCGAGGGTGGCGAGGCCGAGCCGGCGGAGCACCACCCCTCGCGGCAGGCGGCTGCCCGACTCGTCAGGCGCGAGCGCGGTATAGAGGGCATACGCGCCGGCCACGAGCAGGAAGTACTGCAGCGCCTGCGGATGCGGCGAGAGCACGGCCAGCAGCACGGTGAACGCGAGCCCGCCCCACGCCCACGGCCGGCCGTCGCGGACGCCGCGATGCACCAGGAGAAGGCCCAGGGGCAGCAGCGCGGCCACGAACAGCTTGCCGTCGTGACCGGGCGACACGAGCCCCGCCACGTTCCCCGCCATCATGTACGCCAGTCCACCCAGGAGCGCGCCCCGGAAGCCGAGCCCCTCCGCGCGCAGATAGAGATAGGTAAACAGCCCGGCGAGAAAGACGTGAATGATCAGTCCCCACGTCATGCCCACGTCCGTGGGCAGCAGGACGCGGAGCAGCGCGGTGGGATAGAACATGTCCCCGTTCATCGACGCGACGTACGGCATCCCGCCGAAGAGGTACGGGTTCCAGAGCGGCATCCCGTGGCCGGCGCGCAGCGATGCCGCCGCGAAGTCGCGCAGCGCGTACCCGCCGATGTACTGATCGCTTACGGGCGAGACGAGAAAGCGACCGGCCAGCGCCGGGTAGCCAAGCAGCAGCGTGAAGACGGCGTAGACGAGAGCGGCCCAGGCGATGGCGTGGCGCGGGGATGCCGTGGGCTCCCGACCCGCCGCCGGCACCGCGGGGGGCGCCGCAGCGGTTGTCGCACGAACGGGTCGGGTGCGGGTTCTCGTCATCTGTCGTCCTCGTCGTCGGTCCGTGCGAAGGTTACACCATTCCGGCACGCGAATCGGTCAGACAGTCCGTTCCCCGCTGCCGCTGCCGATCGTATCATAGAGGTACGCCACGCCGGCGCTCTGCCGGCGCGACGGGGCTGACCGCCAGTCCCGCCGCTCTCCTCTCCCTGCACACCGCCATGGCTACTTCGCGCAGCAACCCTGCCTTCCGGAACGCCATCTTCACGCGCGCCATTGCCGCTCCGGGCGCGGAAGTGATGACGCTCTCCGGCACCGTCGGCAAGACGGCGCTCCTCGCGCTGGTGACCATCGCCTCGACCGTCTATACCTGGAGCCAGGTGAACGTGGCCGGCGGCGGGAACGTCGGCGCGCTGACCATGATCGGAGCGATCGGCGGCTTCGTGCTCGCGATGCTCACGATCTTCAACCCCACCTGGTCACCCTGGTCGGCGCCGGTATATGCGGTGCTGGAGGGGCTTGCGCTGGGCGGCATCTCCGCCTTCATCAACGCCGTTCCGCGTTACCGCGGCATCCCTGCTCAGGCGGTGATGCTCACCTTCGCGACGCTCGTGGTGATGCTGATGCTGTATCGCGCGGGGGTGATCCGGGCCACCGACCGGGTGCGCTCGGTGATCATCAACGCGACCATCGCGGTGATGGTGTACTACCTGATGGACCTCGTGCTGAGCTTCTTCCACCAGCGCATGCCCTTCATGACCGGCGGCGGCACGTTCGGGATCATCTTCAGCGCCGTCATCTGCGGCATCGCCGCGCTCAACCTGATCCTGGATTTCGACCTCGTGGACGAGGGCGTCCGCCGCGGCGCGCCGAAGTACATGGAGTGGTACGGCGGGTTCTCCATCCTGGTCACGCTGATCTGGCTGTATCTCGAGATCGCGCGGTTGTTGATGCGGCGCAGATAGAAACAGAAGGGCGAAGCTACGCCGTTCAGCATCTACGCCGTTCAGTAGCCACGCAGTTCAGCAGCTCGTGTCTCGTATCTTCGCCCTTTCGTCGGTCACCCCTTTATCTATTCCAGCTGATCTGGAGTAGCTCGCGCGGGGATAGCTCGTACCAGTGCGCGGGGTAGTTCTTCACCCGCCGCATGAATCCCTCGGAGCTGAAGAGCAGCGATGGTTCGTGCGCGCCGCCGAAGCAGCCGGGGTGTTCGGCGACCGTCCATCGTCCGCCGTCGACGACGATCACCCGGCTCCGCTGCACGTCACTGGGCCTGCTTGCGCTCATCGACGCCCTCCGATCGCGGGGAGTGGCCATCATGGGCAGTGAGGTGCGTGCTGTCTGTGGCGTGAATCACTGGACGCGCTGTATCATCTACGCCGTCCTGCCACCGAGAGACCACGACATGCGCATCGTCCCACCCCGCCCCCGCTCCATCGCGGCATTCCTGCCGCTCGTCCTCTTCGCCGCACAGCCGCTCCTCGCCCAGGGGCGACGCCAGCGCGGCGCGCCGGAAGCTTCCGCGGCTGATCGCGCGCCGGCGGCCGCCGCCAACGACAGCACGCGCCCGGGGCGCGACACCGCGAACTTTCGCGTGGTGGAGCAGCCGGCAGTCGTCACGCACCACGAGATGACCCTGGGCGGCCAGACCATCCGCTACACCGCGTACACCGGGATGATGCCGATCAGGAACGACCAGACCGGCGTGACCGAGGGACACATCTTCTACGTGTACTACGCGAAGGACGGCGCCAATCCTGCCACCCGTCCCATCTCCTTCTTCTTCAACGGCGGCCCCGGGTCGGCCACCCTGTGGCTGCACATGGGCGCCTTCGGTCCGCGGGTGGTGAAGCTCAATCCCGACGGCCGCAACGCCCCGCCGCCATATTCCTACGCCGACAACCCCAACACCCTGCTCGATCAGACGGATCTCGTCTTCCTCGATCCCGTCGGCACCGGCTACAGCCGCGCCAGCAAACCGGAATACGGCAAGAATTTCTGGGGGGTGGACGAGGACGTGAAGTCCGTCGGGGAGTTCATGCGCCTCTTCCTCGTGAAGTATCAGCGCTGGGGCTCGCCGAAGTTCATTGGCGGCGAGAGCTACGGCACCACGCGCGCCGCGCACCTCTCCGGATGGCTGGTGGACAATGGCATCGCCCTCAACGGGGTCGTGCTCATCTCGTCCATGGCGCTGCAGATCGAATCCCCCGACGAGCGGCTGGTGGGCTTCTTCCCCTCCTATGCGGCCATCTCGTGGTATCACAAGAAGCTCCCCGCCGACCTCCAGGCGCTGCCGCTGCGGCAGGTGGTCGCCGAGGCGCAGCAGTTCGCGGAGAACCAGTATCTCCTGGCCCTGCGGAAGGGCAACCGGCTCTCCGCCGCCGAGCGGCAGCAGACCATCGATCAGATCGCACGATTCACCGGACTTTCGAAGACCTTCATCGGGGCCAACGACCTGCGCATCGATCTCTCGCGCTACGATCACGAGCTGCTGCGCGATCAGGAGCTCCAGGTGGGTCGGCTGGACGGCCGCTTCACCGGGCACGCGGAGGACCCCGGGAGCGACCGCAACGACTTCGACCCCAGCGAGGCGTCCATCCGGAATTCCTTCACGCCCGTGCTCAACGAGTACGTGCAGCGTGAGCTGAACTATCAGAACGACGACATCTACTACGTCCTGGGTGGCGGTATCGGCCCGTGGAACACGCCGCCGCGGCTGGAGGTGCGGACGTCCCTGGAGCGCGCCTTCAACAAGAATCCCGACATGCGGCTGTACGTGGCCATGGGCTACTACGATACCGCCTGTCCTTTCGGGAACATCACCAACACCCTCGCCCATCTGCGCATCGACCCCGCCGTCGCCCGGGCCAACATCAGCGTCGATCACTTCGAGGCGGGCCACATGATGTACATCGACGGCCCGTCTATGAAGCAACTGCGCGCCGACCTGCGCAATTTCATCGACGCCGCCACCCGCCGTCCCGCCACCGCCCTCACCCTCCTCAATGGCAGGTAGGGGATGGGGAAGTGCATTTCGTGCCCACCGTCGTGCAATTCGTGACATTCCCGGGACCACGACTGTGGGCTGGGGTATCACTCTCCGAAGCAGTTCGACCGGTCGGGCCGGGGGTTCGCCAGTTGTGGGCGGCTCGGGCCAACCGGAACACTTCAGTCGAAGAGACGGAGATGACGATGCGCAAGACGATGATGTCCATGGGCCTCGGTCTGGCCCTCTCCCTCGGTGCCGCGGGCGCGGTGTTCGCGCAGTCCACGCAGCCAGCCGCACCGCGCGATCAGAGCGCGCAGGGTCACCACGAGCGTGGGCAGCGGGGTGCTCGCGGCGAGCGCGGCCCCGGCAGGTTCCTCCTGAAGGGAATCACCCTCAGCGACGCCCAGAAGGCCCAGGTGAAGCAGCTGCGCGAGAGCCAGCGCACGCAGATGCAGGCCAGCCGCGACCAGTTCCGCAAGGAGATGCAGGACGCCCGCGCGCTGCGCGAGAAGGGCGACACCGCCGGCGCGAAGGCCAAGATGCAGGCGCTGCGCAGCACCATGCAGCAGAACCGGGAGCGTGAGATGGCGTCGCTCCGCGGCATCCTCACACCCGACCAGCAGAAGACCTTCGACGCCAATGTGGCGCAGATGAAGGAGCGTGCCCAGGCCCGCATGCAGAAGCGCGCGAACGGTCAGCAGGGCGACCGCGACTGGCGCGGCCACAACCCGAACGGCAGGTAGTCGACTGCTCGCCGCACAACGGGAGGGCGGCTGCCATCTGGCAGTCGCCCTTCTGCTTTCCAGCGATCGCGGGCCGTGGCCGCGGCCGGGAGTGACGCGATTCCCATGATCGATCGCGGTGACAGGCATCTGGAGAGCCGCTCCGCGATGGGCGGCGCTGCGAGAGGCCGTCGAGACACTTGCCCCTGCCACCGCCCCTCGCTCCCGTGAGGTCACCCTGACCGACGGGAGTCCGCACCGTCACCCATGCCCACCCGGCTCGTCCTCTATGAGACATCGCCTCCGGAGACCGCCTCGATGCCGTACCTCACCTCCGAGAGCGAGTGGTGTGAGCTGCGGTTCGGCGTCAACCTGATCGGGGGGCGCGGGGATGGCAGCGTCGCGCTCTCGCCCCTCGCCGCCATCCCGCCCACCGCGCTCCTGATGGTGCGGAGCGGCGAGATCGCGCCGGTGATCCGACGCTTCCCCTCCGGCGTCGAGATCCGCGTGGACGGTCAGCCGTTAGGCTCCGCGCCCATCGAGCTGTACGACGGCTCCCAGATCATCGTGGGCGAGCACCGGCTGGTCTTCAGCAGCACCGTGGAGAACCTCGCCACCCTGGTGAAGACGGCGCCGGCGGCGCGCCCCGCGCGGGCCACGACGGAGGCGGCGGCCCCGGACGCCGTGAATCTCTCCTCCTGGTCGCTCCGCGAGCTGCGCACCGGACGCACCATCGGCATTCCGCGTGAGGGCATGCTCGTCGGCCGCAGCGCCGACTGTCGGCTCGTGGTCCCGGGCCGCGGCGTCTCGCGCCGGCACGCGATCATCGAGCCCAACGCCGCCGGCTTCTCCATCACCGACCAGAGCGCCAATGGCACGCTGGTGAACGGCGCCCCCTGCCGCCCGCTGCACGCGCTCTCCTCGGGCGACGTGCTGCGCATCGGCGAGGAGGACTATCGGGTGGAGGACAGCGGCTCCATCCAGCCGATGACCGCCGAGAGCGAGCGGCCCACCGAGGTGATGGTGGCGATTCCCGAGAAGCCGCCTACGGAAGCGCCGCCTGAGCCGCTGGCGTCGCTCGAGGTCACGCGCGGACGGCTGCGGGGCACCTACTGGTCCATCGAGCGGCCGGTGTGCGCCATCGGCCGGGCCATCGAGAACGATGTGCGCATCAACGATCCCAGCGTCTCCCCCGCGCACGCCACACTCCTCCTCAAGGCCGGCACCTGGTATGCGACCGACCTGCGCTCCGATACCGGCACCTACGTCGATGGCTATCGCGTGGCCGGGGAGCGCCGGCTGATGCACGGCTCCGGGCTGCGCATTGGCGACGTGGTGCTGGTCTTCCGCGCCCGGCGCAAGCTCACCGAGCCAGTGCGCGCACCGGCCGAGGGTGTCTTCAAGCGGCTCGCGCGCATCTTTCAACGACCTAATTAGCCGCCACCGTCGGGCACGCGCGCCTCGCGAATGGTGCGCCACTGCGATCCGCTCCCCACCAACTGATACGCGCGCTCGAAGCGCAGCGACTCCGTCCCGCGGGTGGCCGGCGTATCGTACTTCTGCGCCGCGACGTACACCTCCACGGTGTCGCCGCCCACGCGCAGCACGTCGGAGAAGCGCACCACGTACCCCGGTCCGCTCGCCCTGCACACCGGCGTTTTCCGTGATCCCGTGATCGGCGGCTGGCACGTGCCGCGCAGCACGCTGCCCGCGAGCAGCGCCGCCTCCAGCGCCGCCGGCAGCCGGCGTCCGGCCGCCATCCCCCCGGTGCGCGGGA
>DATEPM010000101.1:0-5549 GCA_035273185.1 Gemmatimonadaceae bacterium | reverse complement strand
TGCGCGGCGCCGGCACCGGCCCAGCGGGCACCGCGCATGGCGCCGCGGAGCATCGGCGACACGGGGCGGCGTCCGCCGGGGCCGCGGCGCAGCAGCAGGGTGGTGCCGACGCCGACCGCCATTCCTAGCAGTGCGGCGGTTAGCAGATCGTACTGATCGTCAGGCCCAGCCCCACTCGTCGCCGCGGCGTGCGGCGCGCGGTCGGACCCGCGGCCGCGCGACATCGTCCTCGGTCCCCGCGCTGTCGTGCTCTCCGCCATCGCTCACATCCTCCCCAGTTGCGCTCGTGTGATCCGCGTCACCCGACGGGCGGCCCGCGTCCTGCTCGCCACGCCTCGCAAGCTTCGGCCCAGCCTCCTCGGTGAGCGCGGAGGCGCCGGTGCGCACGCCGCGCACCGTGGACGCGGTGCTGACGAACACGCGCTCGGCCTCGTCCTGCACAACCTCGAGCAGCGCGTTGAACTCGTTGAGCCGCCGCTCGGTGAGCGCGACCGCCTGCTGCAGCCGCTCGTTGGCGCCGGCGATGCTGGCATTCACGCGCTGCACCTCGGCGCGCACCGACGTGGTAACGTACTCGATATTGCCGGCGATGGTGCTCGCGTGGTGCATGAGGGGAGTCACGTCGCCGGAGATGCGATCCAGCAGGCGGCTCACCCGCTTGTAGCTCTTGCGAAAGCTCCACGCGGCCGGCACGGCCGCGACCACGAACACCAGGATCGCCAGCGTGAGCACCCCGCTCGCGATGGACGTCACGCGCTCGAACGTGCTGGGGACGGAGGCGATCTGCCTGGTGAAGATCGTGTCCGGCAGCGTCGCGGCCTGACTGGAGATCCACAGGCTCGCGGCCATCAGGGCCTGCGTCATCGGCACGTCTCGGATGAAGGGTCGCGCGTCGCTGCGCCGAGAGACACGCGGCTGCGCCTGCTCCGTGCAAGGGCAGGGCCATGTCGGCTCGCCTCTCGCAAATCGTATCCCGGCCGCGCACGGGATGCAAGCGATGTTGCGGCGCGCGCGACTGCGGCGTCGTTCCCCTCGCGTGCGTCGGCTTGACCTTGCGGCGCTGCGCTGGTCATTCTTCGCTCCTCGCAGGGCATCGGTGCCCGTCCGTCACGCGACCCGCGGGTGCTCCACGCTTCACCGCTCGGAACTGTCATGGCCGCACTGCAGTACGTCGTGGAGGGCGGACACACGCTCTCCGGCAGCATTCGTCCCTCCGGCAACAAGAACGCCGCCCTGCCGATCATCGCCGCCGCGCTGCTGTGCGCGGAGCCGGTGACGCTGGAGAACGTTCCCCGCATCCGCGACGTGGAGACGCTCGTGGAGCTGGTGCGCTCGGCCGGCGTCGGCGCGGACTGGAAGGCGAAGAACACGCTGCTCATCAACGCGAAGGAGGTCCGCGCCGGCGATCTCGATCCGGAGCTCTGCCGGCGCATCCGTGCATCCATCCTGCTGGCGGCGCCGATGCTGGCGCGCTGCGGCGCCGTCACGCTGCCCCCGCCGGGGGGCGATGTCATCGGGCGTCGGCGGCTCGATACGCACTTTCTGGCGCTGCAGCAGCTCGGCACCGAGTTCACCCTCGGCGAGGCCTACGTGCTGCGCGCGACACAGCTGAAAGGCGCCGACATCTTCCTGGACGAGCCGAGCGTCACCGGCACCGAGAACGCGATGGTCGCGGCCGTCGCGGCGCGCGGGGTCACCGTGCTGCGCAACGCCGCCAGCGAGCCGCACGTGCAGGATCTCGCCCGCTTTCTGGTCTCGATGGGGGCGCAGATCGACGGCATCGGCACCAACGTCCTCACCATCGAAGGCGGCCATTCGCTGCACGGGACGACGCATCACATCGGCCCGGATCACATCGAGGTGGGCTCGTTCATCGGCCTCGCGGCGGTGACCTGCTCGGAGCTGCGCATCGAGCGTGCGGGGGTGGAGCATCTGCACGCGATCCGGCTGGGGTTCTCGCGACTGGGGATCGAGTGCACACACGAGGGCGACGATCTCATCGTGACCGCCAATCAGTCGAAGAAGATCCAGAGCGATCTGGGCGGACACATCACCAAGCTCGAGGACCAGCCGTGGCCCGCGTTCCCCGCGGACGTCATGTCCATCGCGATCGTGACCGCGACGCAGTGCGAGGGCGTGATCCTGATGCACGAGAAGATGTTCGAGTCGCGGATGTTCTTCGTGGACAAACTGATCGGGATGGGCGCGCGGATCATCCTGTGCGATCCGCACCGCGCCGTGGTGGTGGGTCCCGCCAGACTGCACGGCGCCAACGTGGAGTCGCCCGACATTCGCGCCGGGATGGCGATTCTGCTGGCCGCGCTCTGCGCCAGCGGCGAGAGCGTCATCGACAACGTCGGGCAGATCGAGCGCGGGTACGAGCGCATCGATCAGCGGCTGCGCGCGCTGGGGGCGAAGATCGAGCGCGTGGAGGAGCGGCGGCAGCGCTGAGGGTGCGAGCGCCCCCTGCGATGGCTCGGGGCGTCCGGCGCTGGTGCGGCCGGCGCGCCGTGACGGGTTTAGCTTGACGTCGCTCCGCGCCCGGTCTACCTTACAAACTGCGCGGCACTCGGGGGCCGCGGGCTGAATGTGGGGGATGCTCCCCACATTTTTTTGTTCCGCGAACTTTCCTCGACGCTACATGAACGACGATCTGGAACGCGTTGTTGCATCGGAAGTTGACGCGATTGGTTACGAGCTCGTCGAGCTGCGGCGCGGGGGGACGCGGGGGCGTCCGCTGATCGAGGTTCGGATCGATCGGCGCGACGGCCAGAACGTGACGGTGGATGATTGTGCGAAGGTGTCCCGGGCGATCGAGGGGCAGCTGGATGGCAGCGCCTTGGTGGCCGAGCGGTACGTGCTTCAGGTGTCGTCACCGGGGGACCGTCCGCTCCGGACGGCGCAGGACTGGCGACGGTTCGTGGGGCGCTGGGCAAGCGTGTCGAGCTCGTCGCATGGGGGGCGGCTCGAGGGAAAGATTATCGCAGTGGAGGGAGAGGAGGGGACCGAAGCGGTCGTGCTCGAGCTGGATCGAGGCGTGCAGCGTCGGGTCCCGCTGGCCGAGATACAGGAGGCCCGGCTGGCGTTTCACTGGTGACAGTCCGGAGTTGCGGGGCCGCGCCTCGCGCCGCGCGTACGGACCTTGAGTGAGGAGTCTTGGATGGTCGGTTCAGCAGAGATTCTCGCCGCCTTCCGCGAGTTGTCGAACTCGAAGCAACTCGACCGTGCGGAGCTCTACGGGCTGCTCCAGGACGGCATCATGGCCGCGCTGGCGAAGAAGTACGGTCCCAACGTCCAGGCCGAAGTCGACATCGACGACGACAAGGGCGACATCCGGATTGTGCTCCTGAAGGACGTCGTCGAGACCGTCGAGGACTCCAGTCGGCAGGTCTCGGTGGAGGACGCCCGGATCTACGACGAGGGCTTCCAGTCCGGGGACGTGCTGGAGGAGCCGATCGACTTCGCCGCCTTCGGGCGCGCGGCCGTGCAGGCTGCGAAGCAGCGCATCATCCAGCGCGTCCGCGAGGGCGAGCGCACGCGCATTCGGGACGAGTTCTCCAGCCGCGTCGGGGAGCTGCTCTCGGGCGAGGTGCAGCAGATCGAGCGCGGCAAGCTCGTGGTGATGCTGAACAAGTTTCGCGAGGCGGAGGCCATCATGCCGTATCGCGACCAGAATCACCGCGAGCACTTTCACCAGGGCGAGCCGATTCGCGCGGTGCTCAAACGCGTGGAGGAAACCCCCAAGGGGCCGCGGCTCATCCTGAGCCGCGCCGACGCGCTGTTCGTGAAGGCGCTCTTCAAGCTCGAGGTGCCGGAGATTCAGCAGAACATCGTGGAGATCCGGGCCACGGCGCGCGAGGTGGGCAGCCGCACGAAGATCGCCGTGTTCTCGCGCGACGATTCGATCGACCCGGTGGGCGCGTGCGTGGGGCTCAAGGGGTCGCGGGTACAGGCGGTGGTGAACGAGCTCGGGGGAGAGCGCATCGACATCGTCCCCTGGTCGCCCGATCCGGAGCGCTTCGCGAAGCTCGCGCTGGCGCCCGCCAAGGTCGCGCGGGTGTTCAGCGATCCGAGCACGAAGACCATTCAGGCGATCGTGGACGAGGATCAGCTCTCCCTGGCCATCGGGCGGAACGGGCAGAACGTGCGACTCGCCTCCGAGCTCACGGGATGGAAGATCGATCTCTACTCTAGCCGTGAGTGGATGGAGCGCGGGGTGGAGTCGCCGATCTTCGCGCCTCTGCCGGAGGAGGCGGAGATGGCGGACGTCCGGTTGTCCGCTATTCAGGGGCTGCCTCCGGCGACGGTCGCGGTGCTGGAGGAGGCGGGCTATCGGACGCTCAACCACATCATTGACCTGGAGCGCGAGGATCTGCTCAAGATGCCGGGCATCGCTCCCGAGGAGGCCGATCGGATCATGGCGATCATCGACGAGCTCACCACCGAAGATGCTGGTGAGGAGTCGCACGCGGGTGAGGACCAGTCGATGGAGCAGGGGGAGGCAGGATCCCCGGCGTGAGCAGAAGGGGCGTGGACGCCGTGGTGGTGCAGCGCATGCTGCGGCTGGTGGGGCTTGGCGTCCGCGCACGCGGCGTCGTCGTGGGAGTGGAGCAGGTGCGCCGCGCGGCCCGAAAGGGGACGCTGGCGTACGCCATCGTGGCGGCGGACGCTTCAGCGAATAGTATGGAGAAGGTCACGCCGCTCCTGAATGCGCGGCGTATTAAGTTCGTGGAAGTTCCCGCGGCCGCCGAGCTCGGCGCCGCGGTGGGCAGGGAACAGGCGGCGGCGGTCGGGATCACCGACCCGCAGCTCGCGCGTGGGATCCGGCAGCTCGTCGAGTCGAGCGCGGCAGGGACTCCGGAGGAGGGTGTTTGAGCAAGCTTCGTGTGAGTGAGATGGCTGGGGAGTTCGGGATCTCCGCCGACGAGGTGATCACGCTGCTGCGGCAGATGGACGTCTCGGTGCGGGGGCCGGCCAGCCTGTTGAGCGACGATCAGGTGGCCCGCATTCGGGCACGCTGGGAGCGCGAGAAGCGCGCGCGGATCGAGAAGCAGGCGGCACCGGCCACGACCACGCGGCGGCGCCGTGGTGTCGTGGCGGCTCCCGAGCCGGCACCCGTTGTGGTGCCCACCGCCGATGGCGGCGGGGGCATTCGCCGCCGCCGGCGGTCCGAAATCGCCGTCGCGCCGCCGGAGCCCGAGGAGCCAGCACCCGAGCTCGCCGAGGAGACGGAGTATACCACGGCGGAGCCGGCGCTGGCCGAGAGCGATACGGGCGCCACGACCACGGCGGGAGGCCCCGAGGTCGTGGTGCGGACGCATGCCCCAACCCCGCCGGCCGCCCTTGAGACGCCGCTCCCCATCATCGAGCGGGAGGTGCTCCCGTCGGCAGCAGCGGGACCCGCGGAAGCGGCGGAGCGCCTGGCGGAGCGGCCGCTGGAGCGCCCCACCGGACGGCCCATGTTGCGTCCCACGGAGGGGACGCCGCATGCAGCGCCAGCCGTGCCGCGCCATGCAGGCCCCGTGGGGGGTGCCGGTGCGCCGCCCGAG
>DATEPM010000100.1:0-3014 GCA_035273185.1 Gemmatimonadaceae bacterium | reverse complement strand
CCCGCCCTTCGCCGCCGTCTTGCGCGCCGTGCCGCGCTTCGTCGTGGACTTCCGCGTGGCCATGGCTACTTGCCTCCCTTCGCGCCCGCCGCCGCCGGGGCCGGCGCCGGCGCCTTCTTGTCCACCGCGCGCGCGGCCGTGTGGCCGCGGAACAGCCGCGTGGGCGAGAACTCGCCGAGCTTGTGCCCCACCATGTTCTCGGTGACGTACACGGGCACGAACTTGTTCCCGTTATGCACCGCGAAGGTGTGGCCCACGAACTCGGGCAGCACCGTGCTCGCCCGCGACCAGGTCTTGATCACGCGCTTCTCGTTCCTGGCGTTGAGCGCCCCCACCCTGTTCAGCAGGCTCTCGTGAACGAACGGACCTTTCTTGACTGAGCGTCCCATACCGTTTCCTGAAGGAGCAGGCGACCGGTCCCGAGTCCCGAGTCTCGAGCCCCGAATCCCGAGGTTATTGCGTGGCCTTGCCGCGCTTGCGGCCGCGAACGATCAGCCGCTGCGAGGACTTCTTCTTGTTCCGCGTCTTGACGCCTTCCTTCTTCCCCCACGGGCTCACGACGTTGCGTCCGCCGCGGGTGCGGCCGCCGTGCGGGTGATCCACCGGGTTCATCACCTCGCCGCGCACGCGCGGCCGGCGCCCCATCCAGCGCGCCTTCCCGGCCTTCCCCCACGACTGCAGCTCGTGCTCCTCGTTCCCCACCACCCCGATCGTCGCCAGGCAGCGCCGGTGCACCAGACGCATCTCCGTCGACGGCATCCGCAGCGTCACGTACTCCCCTTCCTTCGCCACCACCTGCGCGCTCATCCCCGCCGAGCGGCAGAGCTGTCCGCCCTTGCCGAGCTTGAGCTCGATATTGTGCACCGACGTGCCCAGCGGCACCTCGGCCAGCGGCAGCGCGTTGCCCGTGCGGATGTCCGAGCCCGGGCCGGAGACGATGCTGTCCCCCACCGCCAACCCCTTCGGGTGCAGGATGTAGCACCGCTCTCCATCCGCGTACTCCACCAGCGCGATGCGCGCCGAGCGGTTGGGATCGTACTCGATCTCCCGGACCGTGGCCGTGACGCCGAACTTCGCGCGCTTGAAGTCGATCACGCGGTACTTCCGCTTGTGGCCCCCGCCGCGCCGGCGCATCGCGATGTGCCCGTGATTGTCGCGGCCGCCGCTCTTCTTGAGCGGCTCCACGAGCGCCTTCTCCGGCGTGGTGCGCGTGATCTCGCTGAAATCCGTCACGGAGCGGAAGCGCGAGCTCGCGGTGACCGGTTTGAATTGACGAATTGGCATCTCGTATCCCTCAGCCCTCGAAGATCGGGATCGAGTCGCCCGGTGCGAGCTTCACGATCGCCTTTTTCCAGGCCGGCCGGCGGCCGGCGGTCTTGCCCATGCGCTTCTCCTTGCCGCGCTGGTTCGCCGTCCACACGCCGGTGACCTTCACGCCGAAGAGCTGCTCGACAGCGCTGCGGATCTGCGGCTTGCTCGCGTCCGGGTGCACCTCGAAGGCGTACTCGCCGCGCTCCTGGTAGGCGCTCGAGCTCTTCTCCGTGATCAACGGGCGCACGATGGTGCGATGCAGTGTCGGCATCGGTTACTTCCCCTTCTTTCTGGAGGACCTGGCCGCCTTCTTCGCGGCGGCCTTCTTCGCGGTGGACTTCTTGGCCGCGGCCTTCTTCGCGCCGCCCGCGCCGCCCTTCTTGGCGGCCGCCTTCCTGGCCGCCGGCCTCTTCGCGCCGGCCTTCCGGCTGCCCGCCTTTCGTGCGCCGCGCGGTGCCACCGCGGCGGCCTCCCCCGATTCCCCGGCCGCCGACTCCGGACCCTCGACCTCCGGCTCGCCGGCCCCGAGCTCCACCTCCGCGCCCAGGGCGCCGGACTCGATGAGCACCACGTCCGACCAGAGCACGTGATACGTGGACACGTCGTGGTACGGCATCACGTGCACCGCCGGCAGGTTCCGGCCGCTCAGGAAGACGTTCGCCTTCACCCCGTCGGTGAGGATGAGCACCTTCTGATCGGCCACGCCGAGTGCCCGGAGCAGCTCCACCAGCCGGCTGGTCTTGGGCGCGTCGTACGCAAACGCGTCGATGATGAGGATGGCGTTCTCCCGTGCGCGCGCGTTGAGCGCGCTCTTGCGCGCCAGCTGCCGCACCTGCCGCGGCACGTACTGGGCGTAGCTGCGCGGAATGGGCCCGAACACCGTGCCGCCCCCCACCCAGTTGGGCGCGCGGATGGAGCCCTGGCGCGCGCGCCCGGTGCCCTTCTGCCGCCACGGCTTCTGATTACCGCCCGTGACGTACTTCCGGATCTTCGTGGCCGCGTTGCCCTGGCGCTGGTTGGCGAGGTACGCCTTCACCGCCTGGTGCATCACGGGCATGTTCACGGTGCCGTCGAACAGCTCGCCGGGCAGCGTCACGCTCTCGCGCGCCGCGCCCGCCGCGGTGTACGCGGCCGCCTGGAATGTCGTGTGCTCCGCCATGGTGTTCCGCCTGTCGGCGCGCTCCGGTATCGGCCGGCTCACGCCTGCTTCTGGACGAGGACGATCCCGTTCTTCGGGCCCGCCACCGAGCCGCGGACGTAGATCAGGTTGCGCTCCGTGTCGATCTTCTCCACCCGGAGCCCGATTTGCGTGTGGCGCTCGGCGCCGTAATGCCCGGGCATCTTCTTGCCCTTGATGACCCGCGACGGATCGGTGCCCGGCCCGATGGAGCCCGGCTTCCGGTGCCGCGTGTTGCCGTGGGTGTTCGGGCCGCCGCCGAAGCCGTGGCGCTTCACCACGCCCTGGAAGCCGCGCCCCTTCGTGGTCCCGATGACCTTCACCATCTCACCGGGCTGGAAGACGTCCACCTGCACCGTGTCGCCGACGCTGTACGACGGGACCTCGGCCTTGGCGTTCCCCTTCTGGTCCAACCGGAAGCTCCGGAGCGTGGCCGGCGCGTAGTCCAGCCCCGCCTTCGCCGCGTGGCCCAGCGCCGCCTTGTGCGCCCGCCGCCCGCGCGGCGTGCGTTCGCCGGACGCCGCCG
>DATEPM010000099.1:0-2866 GCA_035273185.1 Gemmatimonadaceae bacterium | reverse complement strand
AGCAGCTCGCCGATCTCGGCGACGATGTGCCGCGGCGTGATCGCGCCCTCGCGCAGCGGAACGAGAATGTCCCCCGGTTCCGCGAGCGCCGACTCGCGGCGGTCCACGAAGAGCCGCGCGCGGGCGACCGCCGCGGAATCCAGCTCTCGCGTGGTAGGGATGCACGCGCCCACCGCGTTCACGTGCGCGCCCGGAGCGATCCACGCGCCCTCGAGCACCGGCTCGTGCGAAGCCGTGGTGGTGCAGATGATCGAGGCGCCCGCGACGGCGTCGCGCGCGGTGGGCGACGCGGCGGCGTCCAGCCCGTACCGGTCCGCTCCCTCCTGCGCGAGCGCACGGGCGTGCGCCGGCGTGCGGCTCCACACGCGCAACCGGCGAATCGGTCTGACGGCGGCCATCGCCTCGAGGTGCATGCGGCCCTGCGCGCCCGCGCCGAGGATCGCGAGATCGCCGGCGTCCTCATTTGCGAGCAGGCGCGTGGCCACGCCCGACACCGCTGCCGTCCGGATGGCGGTGATCGTGGTCGCGTCGAGCACGGCCAGCAGGCGGCCACGCTCGGCCTCGAACAGCAGCACCGCGCCCTGGTGCGGATCCACTTCGGTGCCGTGGTTCCGCGGGAATACCGTGATCGCCTTCACGCCGACTGCTCGTGGCTCGCCGAGATACGCGGGCATGAGGGCGAAGATGTTCGACGAATCCGGGAGGCGCAGCATCGGCCGGAGGGGCAGCACCGCATCGCCGCGCGCCAGCGTGGCGAGCGCCGCAGCCATCACCTCGATGCACTCCGCCATCGGCAGCAGCGGCGGGATGTCGCGGTGGCCGAGGACGACGATGCGAGAATCGGATGAGTTCACTCGAAGCGGGATGGAGGACGCGCGCGGCGCGGGGTGCTTCCGGTCGAACATGGCGCAACCCAGACTACGCCACCGGCGTTCGGCGAGCAAGCACGCCTCTTGCCGCGCACATCATGTCTCCTGACTCCGCCGCCATGGACCCCCTCGCCGAATTTCACGGTTCACCGGTGATCGTCGTGTTCCATCCGCCGCACTGGGATCCCGCGCGCGCGGAACACGTGGAGATGTACAATCGTCTGATCGCCACGCTGCCGGGGCTCGCCGGCACGCGGTTGTTGAGCATCGGCGACGCGGGGCCCTGGCGGGCGCTGGAGTTCGACGGCGAGACCATCGCGCTGCCGGTGGTCATGGACAGCGCCGGTGCGCTCGCGCGCCGGTTTGGCGTCGCGGATGGTCCCGCGGTGGTGGTGCTCGACGCGGAGGGCGCGGTGCGCTGGCGTCGCGTGGGTGCGCGCGGCGACGCACTTCCCGACGCCGTGGAGATCGCGCGCGCGCTCAGCGTGGTCGCACGTCCCCTGGTGGAGTCTCCGCCACCGGGGGCGCCGGAGCATCTCGACGCCCATTCGCCCGCCTGGACACGGCGCGAGTTCGTGGCCACCGTCCTCGGCGCCGCCTTCGCGATCGCACTGGTTCCCATCGAGGCGCGCGCGGCGGCGCTCACGGGGACTGCCACGCCCCCGCACGTCTCCACCCGGATGAACGTCACCCTGAACGTGAACGGCCGCGATCTCGCGCTGGCGCTGGAGCCGCGCGTCACGCTGCTCGATGCGCTGCGCGAGTACGCCGGGCTCACGGGAACGAAGAAGGGCTGCGACCACGGCCAGTGCGGTGCGTGCACGGTCCACGTGGACGGCCGGCGCGAGCTCGCGTGCCTGACCTTCGCCGTGATGCAGGACGGGAAGCGGATCACCACGGTGGAGGGGCTGGCCCCGGCGGACGGCCTGCATCCGGTACAGCAGGCGTTCATCGAGCACGACGGCTTCCAGTGCGGCTACTGCACGCCGGGCCAGATCATGTCCGCCAGCGCGATGCTGCACGAGCCGTGGGGCCCGGGCGACGACGACGTGCGCGAGGCCATGAGCGGCAACATCTGCCGCTGCGGCGCGTACCCCGGGATCGTCGCGGCCATCCAGGCGGTGCGCCGGGGCGGGGCCAGCGCGGGGAGCGACACATGATCGACTTCGAATACCTGCGTCCAGCCGACGTGGACGCCGCGGTGCGCGCGGGCGCGCAGGCCTCCACGCGCTTCGTCGCGGGCGGCACCACACTGGTGGATCTCATGAAGCTCGACGTCGAGCGGCCGGCGCGCGTGGTGGATCTCAACCCGCTGGTGCGGAGCGACGCGTCGCTCGGGGCCGTGCGCGACCTGCCCGGCGGCGGCCTGCGCCTCGGGGCCCTGGCGCGCATGAGCGACGTGGCCTGGGACGAGCGCGTGCGCGAGCGCTACCCGCTGGTGAGCCAGGCGCTGCTGCTCGCCGCGTCGGGCCAGGTGCGCAACATGGCGTCCATCGGCGGGAACGTGCTGCAGCGCACGCGGTGCTACTACTTCCGCGACACGGCGATGCCGTGCAACAAACGCGAGCCGGGCTCCGGCTGCTCGGCCATCGTGGGCATCAATCGGATGCACGCCATCCTGGGCACCAGCGAGCACTGCATCGCCACGCACCCGTCCGACCTGGCGGTCGCGCTCGCGGCGCTGGATGCCACGGTGCACGTCCGCGGCCCCGGCGCCGGCGGGCGCGCCGCCGACCGGACGATTCCCTTCGACCAGTTGCACGTGCTGCCCGACGCGCATCCCGAACGCGAGACCGTGCTCCGGTCCGGCGATGTGATCACGGCGATCGACCTGCCGGCACTCCCCTTCGCGCGCCGGTCGGTGTACCTCAAGGTGCGCGATCGCGCGAGCTTCGCCTTCGCGCTCGCCGCGGCGGCCGTCGCGCTGGACCTGGAAGGCGGCCGCATTCACGGCGCCCGCGTGGCACTGGGCGGCGTGGGCACCAGGCCCTGGCGCT
>DATEPM010000098.1:0-3654 GCA_035273185.1 Gemmatimonadaceae bacterium | reverse complement strand
GAGGGAGGCGCGAGAGGCGTCCGCCGCGCGCGGCGGGGCGGCTCCCGGCAGGCGGTGGTCCGCATGGCACGGAAACTAACAGACGGAGCCGCCGGTTCGCTTCGTGCAGAGAGCACCCCCGGTCCCCGGCCATCGGGACGGTCGCGCGATACCCCATGCCTTCACGCATCGAAGACTACGCCCTGATCGGCGACTGCGAGACCGCGGCACTCGTGTCGCGCAGCGGATCCATCGACTGGCTCTGCTGGCCGCGCTTCGACTCCGGCGCCTGCTTCGCCGCGCTGCTGGGCGGGCCGGAGCACGGGCGCTGGCTCATCGCGCCCTGCGACGCGCGCGCGCGCGTGAAGCGCTGCTACCGCGCGGGCACGCTGATCCTCGAGACGGAGTTCGAGACCGACGAGGGCGCGGCGACGCTCGTCGACTTCATGCCGCCGCGCGACGGCATGTCCGATCTCGTGCGCCTCGTGATCGGACGCCGGGGGAAGCTGGCCATGCGCACGGAGCTCGTGCTCCGATTCTACTATGGCGAGATCGTCCCCTGGGTCACGCGCCTGGACGACGGCGCCCTGCGCGCGATCGCCGGCCCCGACATGGTGGTGCTGCGCACCCCGGTGCACACGCACGGCGAGGGGATGACGACCGTGGGCGAGTTCACCGTCGGCGAGGGGGAATCGATGCCCTTCGTGCTCACCTACACCTCGTCCAATCTGCCCGTCCCCAAGTCCAACAACGCGCAGGCCGCGCTGGCGCACACCGAGAAATTCTGGCGTGGCTGGACGGCGCGCTGCAAATACCAGGGCGAGTGGCAGGAGCCGGTGCAGCGTTCGCTGATCACGCTCAAGGCGCTCACCTATGCGCCCACCGGCGGCCTCGTCGCGGCGCCCACCACCTCGCTGCCGGAGCAGATCGGTGGGCCGCGCAACTGGGACTATCGCTTCTGCTGGCTGCGCGACGCCACGCTCACGCTGCTGGCGCTGATGGACGCGGGATACTATGACGAGGCGTCGGCGTGGCGCGACTGGCTGCTGCGCGCCGCCGCGGGCAGCCCCGCGCAGACGCAGATCATGTACGGCATCGCCGGCGAGCGGGTGCTGCGCGAATGGGAGCTCCCCTGGCTGCCGGGCTACGAGCACTCGACGCCGGTGCGCATCGGCAATGCCGCGCGCCAGCAGCTGCAGCTGGACGTCTTCGGCGAGGTGATGGACGCGCTGCATCAGGGGCGCCGGGGCGGCCTCGCGCGCAGCGAGGAGGCGTGGGATCTCCAGCGCGCGCTGGTGAATCATCTCGAGACCGTCTGGGACCAGCCCGACCAGGGGATGTGGGAGGTGCGCGGCCCGTCGCAGCAATTCACGTATTCGAAAGTGATGGCGTGGGTGGCGCTGGACCGCGCCATCAAGGCCGCCGAGGAGTTCGGCGGCGACAGTGACGTGGAGCGCTGGCGGGCGCTGCGCCAGCGCATCCACGACGAGGTGTGCGACCGGGGCTTCGACCCGTCCCTCGGCTCCTTCGTCCAGGCGTACGGGTCCCGGCAGCTGGACGCGAGCCTGCTGCTCATCCCGATGGTGGGGTTCCTCCCGCCGCACGACCCGCGCGTGATCGGCACGGTGAAGCAGATCGAGGAACGTCTGGTGGTGGACGGGCTGGTGCTGCGCTACGACAGCCGCAAGACCGACGACGGGCTCCCCCCCGGCGAGGGCGCCTTTCTCGCCTGTACCTTCTGGCTGGCGGACACTCTGGTGATGCAGGACCGCTACTACGACGCGCGCACGCTCTTCCAGCGGCTGCTGTCGCTGCGCAACGACGTGGGACTGCTGGCCGAGGAGTACGATCCTCGGCTGAAGCGCCAGCTGGGGAACTTTCCCCAGGCGTTCTCGCACGTGGCCCTGGTGGACACCGCGCTCAACCTCGGCGCCGCGGCGAAGGAGAGCCCCCCCAAGCCCGAGGAGCAGCGCCGGAAGACCGGGGCGCGCGCGTGACGGACGCGGCGGGGGCCTTGCGCGCCGCAACCGGGCGTGGAACGTTGCATGCAGCTTTGCATGCAGCACCCGCGGTATCACACTCTGAGTCAGGAGGATCGATGCACGCTCCATCCGGTTGGCTTCATCAGGTGAAACGTGTCGGGCTCGCGGCCGCGGCGATCGTCGCGCTGGGCGGGCTGGGCGCCTGCATGGCGATCCCACAGCGCGCGCTGCAGAATGGGGCGCAGCTCACCCGGATCACCGGGCGCGCCGATGCCGGGGTGATCGGGAACAACAGCTTCCAGGCGCAGCGCCTGCGCGCGAGCTTCCTGCAGGCCTCCGCCTTCGATCGTGCCGTGCCCCGGCCGTACGCCCCCTGCCTCGGGATCTGCGGCTGGTAGTGCCGCGCTGCGGCTGGTAGTGCCGCAGCGCCGGCGCGATTGACGCAAGGGGCCGCTCGCGAGCGGCCCCTTGCGCTTGTGGGCGGGCACGGGGATGATAGCGTCGCAGCACGCACGCCGGTCTCCCCTCCAAACCGACGCCCGCCATGCCCTCACGCATTCACGACCTCAGCCACTCCCGTGGCGCGCCCCTGACGGGCGCCCTCGCGTCTGCCCTCGCCCTCGCGCTCGCCGGCGCCGCCACGGGCGCTACGGCCGCCAGCGCGCAGGCACCTGCCGCTTCAGCGGCCAGCGCGCACCCCATCGACTTCGATCCGCACAGCGTGGCCGCGCTGCGCTACCGGTACATCGGCCCCGTCGGCAACCGCGTGGCGTCGGTAGCGGGCGTACCGGGAGACCCGAACGTCTACTACGCCGGCGCGGCATCGGGCGGCATCTGGAAGACGGTGGACGGCGGGATTCACTGGACGCCGATCTTCGACGACCAGGACGTCTCCTCGGTGGGAGCGCTCGCGGTGGCGCCCTCCAACCCGAACATCGTCTGGGCGGGCACGGGCGAGCCGTGGATCCGCAGCCACATCTCGGTGGGGAACGGCGTATACAAATCCACCGATGGCGGCGAGACGTGGGCGCGCATGGGACTGGACTCCACCGGCCGCATCGGCCGCATCGCCATCGACCCCGCCAACCCGGACATCGTCTTCGTCGCGGCGCAGGGCGCGAGCTACGGCCCGCAGGAGCAGCGCGGGATCTTCCGCACCACCGACGGCGGCGCGCACTGGCAGCGCGTGCTCTTCGTGGACGCCAACACCGGCGCCATCGACGTGGTGATGCATCCCACGAACCCGCGCACGCTGTTCGCCGCCACCTGGCAGCTGGAGATGCACACCTGGGGACGCGAGAGCGGCGGCCCGGGAAGCGGCATCTTCACCTCCACTGACGGCGGGAGCACCTGGACCCGTCTCCAGGGCCACGGCCTGCCGACGCACGATGTCGGCAAGATCGGCCTCGCAATCGCGCGCTCCAATCCGAGCCGCATCTACGCGCTCATCGAGACGGGCGACGGCGTACCGGTGCACGGCCAGCCGACGGACAACGGGGAGCTCTGGCGCTCCGACGACGGCGGCGCATCGTGGCGCGTGGTGAACTACGATCGGAATCTCGCCTGCCGGCAGCCGTACTACACTCGCACGGTGGTGTCCACGGACAACCCCGACGAGCTGTATTTCCTGTGCGCCACCTTCAGTCGGTCGCTGGACGGCGGCCGCACGGCGAGCGGCGCGACGTTCGGCGGC
>DATEPM010000097.1:0-10742 GCA_035273185.1 Gemmatimonadaceae bacterium | reverse complement strand
ACACCCACACCGAAGGCGATCGCGACCGCGGGCCAGGGATGCTCGCGCACCAGCCGCATCGGATTCGACCGCTCCTGCACCTCGTCCACGCGGGCGGCCACCAGCTGGTCGATCTCCACCACCGCCACCGTCATCTCCTCGCGCGTGCGCGCGATATCGCGCTGCACGTCGTCCATCGATTCGCTCATGAGCTCTCCTCTCGAGTGGCGCCGGTCCTGTGCTGTCGCCTGTCGGGAGGAGGTGCAGGATGTGTTCCCCCTGCCTCAGAACTTCACAGCGAAGCCGATGTACGGCACGCCCGGAAAGATCCACTCCTCGCCCGTGACATTGGCGAACGCCAGGTCCACCGACATCTTCTCGCCGAAGATGCGCATGCCGTACGACACGAGCGCGTTGTCAGCGACGCTGGGCACCATGTAGTTCTCGGTGAGCAGAGACACCCGGCGCGCCACGCGCACCGCGCCGCCGAGCATCATCGCCGGGTCGCCCGAGATGCGGCCGCCGGCATAACCCCATCCCATGCCGAGGTCGAGGTGGGTGTCGATGGATCCGGCACTGGCGATGCCATAGAGCATGCCGAAGTTGCGGTTGCGATCCGAGATCCCGTCCAGGCCGGCGATGCCGATCAGGGCGCCGGTGGCCAGGGCGAAGTTGGGCCGCTCGACAAGGCCCACCTTGGGCGTGAGATAGAACACGTTGTTCTGCGGCTCCGTGGATGGGACGATTGAGAAACCGCCTCCCAGGGTCACGTGGTCCGTCACGCCGCCCACGAAGTTGAGCAGGAGCACCTCCGTATCGGAGAAGTATCCCTCGCCCTGCTTGAGCATGCGCGCGGTCGGGGCAAAGAACAGCCGAGTTACGTTGGGATCCGGGAGCCAGTACTCGCCGTTCTTCAGCTGCTTCGGGCTGATTGCCTGCATGGACGCGACATGCGACCGCGCGATGCTGAAGACGCTGCCGTTGCTCGCGAACCGGATGGAGTCCGCGCTCTCCGAGACGAGGCGCCCGATGAACGTCGAACCGTCGCGGGTCTTCAGGACATGCGTATGCAGCGTGTCCACGCCGGCAGTGTCCGGTTGCTGGGCGCCCAGCCGGGCGGCGAGGAGCGCCGCGACGGTGGAGAGCGCGAGTAGGACAACGCGCGGCAACAGGCGGGAGGCGGTGCGTGACATCGGAGCTCCTGTGGAAGGTAAGCAGCAATATCGGGGGCAGACCGCAGTCCAGCGATACGTCAGGTGACGTAGCGAGGGCCCACGGCCACCGCTTTTTCCGCCCAACTCCATCAGGACCGATGCGCGACGTCAGGCACCGCTTCGCCCTGGCCGGCGCTCGGGGGAGAGCCCCTGGGTGGCCGGCGCGGATCCGGCCCGCGCGGATCCGGCCCGCGCGCTCAGCGCCGGTCGTCGGCGCGGTCGGCCCGCTCCTCGGCCGCGCGCTTCGCGTCGGCGTCGCTGGACACATCGCCCGGCGGCTCGTCGACGGGGCGGCGCCGTACCACGACCTCCTCGACCATCGGGCGCCGCTCGACCACGACTTCCTCGTTCCGCGGAAAGCGCACCTGGCCTGACGACTCCGCCCAGCGTTTGCGCCGTTCCACGCGGGAAGCTTCGGCCTCGCGCGTGGCCGCCGCCTCGTCGGCGCTCACGGCATCCTGCGCGCCCTCCGACCGGGCGATCTCGCGCGCCGCCTCGCGCTCCGCCGGCGTGAGATCGGCCGAGTCCATGCGAATGACGCGCGCGGGCCGGTCCAGTTGCACGATGCGAATGGGCACCAGCGCGTGCTGGTCCGACCCGCTGAGGTCCACGTCGAGCATCACGACCTCGCGCGCGTCGGGGTCCACGAGCAGGTCCTTCACCGAACCCAGCTCCCGGCCGCCGACGGTGCGCACTTCCCAGCCGCGCACGTCCGGCTCACCCTCGGCCACGTCCCAGCGATCCAGGTCGTTCAGCGAGACGAGGCGCTCGTCTTCCCGCGCGTAGGGGCCGACGCCGGCGGCGTCGCGCCGCAGCCGTTCACGATCGATCTCTCGATCCGCCATGTATCCTCCTTCGATTCCTCAGGGCGTGGTGGCCGGCGCAGCTGCCGGCGGTGGGCTGGTGGACGAACTGGTGTTCGCCCGGCCCGAGTACATGAAATACCAGACCAGCGCGGCAATGATGATGAGGACAATGATCAGCAACCAGAGCCAGCCATACCCCCGGCGCTGCGGCTCCACGCGAATCTCGGCCATCGTGTCTCCGTCGAGTGCGTTTGCCTTCCGTACGTCGGCCGCCGCGAGCTGATGCAAGGGGAGCGCCAGCGAGCGGCGGATGCCGCGTACGGTCCCGGCGCTCGCGTGATCCTTGCACGGCCTCGCCCGCGTCAGGAGGGCTCATGATTCGCAAGCCGGTGACGTCCGCCTCGCTCGGCCCGATGCTCCTCGTCATCTGCGACGACGGCTCGGTGTGGGAGTTCGATCCGGGCGGCACGTGGGTGGAGCGCCAGCCGATTCCGGGGACGTCATCGGACGTGCGCGCGGACGTGGCGTTGCGCCTCGCGGCGGAGCGCCGCGACCAGGAGCAGCGCGAGGCTCCTTAGCCGGTCCCGACGCGCACGACCCGCGCGCTCAGGCGATGCCGCGCAGGGCGCGGCCCGGGTATTCGCGTTCCAGAATATCGCGCACGGCTCCCACGATGGCATCGCGGCCCATGCCGTAGTAGTCGACGAGCTGTTCGGGCGTGCCCGACTGTCCGAATCGGTCGTCCACGCCGATGAAGTGCATGAATACCGGATAGCGGCGGGCGAGGCACTCCGCCACGGCAGAGCCCATGCCTGCGTGGATCTGATGCTCCTCCACCGACACGATCCGTCCCGTCTTCCGCGCCAGCGCGACCACCGCCTCCTCGTCCAGCGGCTTCACCGTGGAGAGGTTCATCACCTCCACGTCGATCTGTCGGCGTTCCAGCTCGCGCGCCGCCAGCAGCGCGTTGTGCAGCAGCGCGCCTGTGGCGATGATGCCCACCCGGGGGGCCCTGGACGTCCATACGGTCTGCGCCCGGCCGATCGCGAAGGGTGTGTCCTCGGTGGTGAGCACGGGCGTCTTGTTGCGCGCCAGCCGGAGGTACACGGGCGTTCCGGTGGTCACCGAAGCCACGGTCGCCTTGCGCGCCTCGATGGCATCACAGGGACTGATCACCTGGATGCGCGGCACCACGCGCATGATCGCCATGTCCTCGATGGCCTGGTGCGTCCCGCCATCAGGCCCCACGGACACCCCGGCATGGGAGCCGGCGATCTTCACCGGCTGGTTGTTGTACGCGATGGTCGTGCGAATCTGCTCCCAGTTGCGGCCGGGGCTGAACATGGCGTACGACGTGATGAAGGGAATCTTCCCCATGGCTGCCATGCCGCTCGCGACGGCCGCCATGTTCTGTTCGGCCACGCCGAGCTCGACGAAGCGCTGCGGAAACTTCTTCTGGAACGCCAGCGCCTGCGCGCTTTCCGTGAGATCCGCACACAGCACCACCACCTGCGGAAACTGCTCGCCGGCCCGCACGAGCCCCTCGCCAAAGCCCTCGCGGATGGCGGTGTGCGCGACGTCGTCGTCGAACAGGCGGTCGTTCAGCCGCAGGTCGGGATTCAGCATTACTGATGCTCGCTCGCGATCTTGCCGCCGAGGGTACGCAGCTCCGCAAGCGCCATCCTGGCCTGCTCCGGATCGGGCGGTTTGCCATGCCAGTGATAATCGCGCTCGAACTCCGCCACGCCCTTGCCGGGAATGGTGTGCGCGAGGATCATAGTCGGCTTCTCGTAGATGCTCTTCGCCTCGTCAAACGCGGCGGCGATCTGGTCCAGATCGTGGCCGTCGATCTGCAGCACATGCCAGTTCCAGGCGCGCCACTTGTCCGCGAGCGGCTCCAGCGGCATCACGTCCTCCGTGAAGCCGTCGATCTGAATGTTGTTGCGGTCGATGACCGCGACCAGGTTGTGCAGCTTGTTCCTGCCGGCGAGCATGGCCGCTTCCCAGGTCTCTCCCTCCTCCAGCTCGCCGTCCGACATGCAGCAGTAGATGCGCCGTTGCCCGTCCTTGCCGTCCATTCGGTCGGCGATGGCCATGCCGACCGCCTGCGAGAGCCCCTCGCCCAGCGGGCCCGAGCTGGTCTCGAGCGCGGGCAGGAACTCGCGATGCGGATGACCCTGCAGTCGCGACCCGAACTTCCGCAGGGTCTTCAGCTCCTCCTTCGGGAAGTAGCCTGCGTACGCCATGGCTGTGTACAGCACCGGGCAGATGTGGCCGTTGGAGAGCACCAGACGGTCGCGTCCGTCCCACTTTGGGTTGCTGGCATCGTATCGGAGTGTGTGAAAGAAGAGCACGGTGAACACGTCCGCCATGCCAAGCGGCCCGGCCGTGTGGCCCGACCCGGCCGCCACGAGCATCTCGATGATGGACTCCCGGATGTCATTGGCGGTCTCCTTCAGCTCGACGCGTTTCACATCACTGAGAGACACGCGGAGCGGTCGTGCAAACACGAGACCAGTCCAGGGCGATGAGAGATGGGCTTGGGGAATATGGGGACGACGTTCGAGCATCCAGGCGTCCGCCGGCCAGGCGAGAGCTCGCAGGAGGGCGAGCCGGACAGCGACTAGTCGCCTGCAGCGGCCTCGTTATCTTTTTGGCGACCGTGCGCTTGATGAACCGACCCGAGCGTCCGGTCGCCGGCGCGCCGACGACGGTAGCCCGGCCCCGGCACGCTCGTCCGGACATCCCGAATGCGCCCCTCGCCCGTCGCGGTCATCGCCGCTTTCGGCCTCGCCGTAGCAACCCGTGTCTCGGCGCAGGCCGCCACAGCGGCGCTCCCCTTCCACGCGGGCCAGTGGGGCGGACAGTTCGCCGTCGGTTCCGACGTACAGAGTATCGGGCTTCTCCGCTTCCACTCGCCGAGCGCCGCCTTCGTGTTCGACCTGAGCGCCGCCGTGAACCAGTTCAGCACGGATGCCGGCTTCGGAAGCGACCAGAAGTCCACGAGCGAGAACGTGTCGCTTCGGGTCGGGCCGCGCAGGTATGCTCCGGTGGCGTCGCAGGTGGCGCATTATCTGGGGGCCGGCCTGCTGGCGAACCTGGCGCACGCGAAGTCCAACATCGGAGGGACGAGCACCAGTGCACGATCGTTGACCGCCGGTGCGTACGCGGAGCTCGGCGGCGATTACCTGGTGACCCCGCACCTCGCGATCGGCGTGCAGGGAACCGCCCAGGCAACCTACGGCCGCACCTCCAACAGCAGTCAGGCTCACCTGAGCAGCTGGTCCGTCGGCCTGGGAGCGACGCGCCTGGTGGCAACGATCTTCTTCTGAAGGCGAGCCGAAGGGAATAGGGGGTGGGGACCGGGGACAGCGGGATTATGGATACGGAATGGGGAGCTGCCTCCCGCTCCCCTCTGTTCCCCGCCCTCCGTCGCGGCTACTCCGCGTGCAGCGCGGAAAGCGGATGCACACGCGTGGCCCGCAGAGCCGGAACCAGACACGCCAGCATACCGGTGGTCAACAGCACCGCAGCCACCGACGACAAGATCACCGGATCGCGCGGCTGCACCTGGAACAGGATGATCTCTATGAGCCGCGACGCGGCGAGGGCGAGCGCGAGGCCGATGGCGAGGCCGACGCCCAGCTGCACGAGCCCTTGGCGGAAGATGAGCCGCACCACGTCGGCCGCCTGCGCACCGAGCGCCATCCGGATGCCCACCTCGCGCGTCCGATGGCTCACGGAGAACGCCATCACCGCGTACAGGCCCACGGCCGCCAGCAAGAGCGCGATGCCGCCGAGGATCATGAACATCGTGCCGAAGACGCGCACGAACCAGAACTGGCGGGCCATCACCTCGTCCATCGAATACACGAAGTAAATGGGAATATCGGCGTTCAGCGAGGCCACGATGTCGCGCACCTGCGAGGTGACGCCCATCGCGTCCGCCGGCATCCGGACCGCCATGCTCAGGAAGTTCGCATGGGTTTGTGACAGCGGAGAGTACACCATCGGCGGCCGCGGCTCCTCCGGATCGCCCGAGAAGGTGTTCGGCACCACGCCGACGATCGTGAGCCAGGGCGCGGTGCTGCGCGAATCGCCAAAGCGAAGCCGCCGGCCGAGCGGATCACGCCCGGGGAAGAACTTCTCTGCGAAGGCTTGATTGACGATCGCTACCGGAAGCCCCGCGGGCTGGTCGAGTGAGGAGAAATCGCGTCCCGAGAGCAGGGGGATCCCGAACGTGTCGAAGTAGCCTGCCGACACCGTGGATCCGCTCGTGCGCGGGTAGTCCGAATCCCTGGCATAGCTCTCCCCCTCGACGGCGAAGCTGCTGCCTCCACCGCCCGTGCCGGGCAGCGACGTCATGAGCGCCGCGGCGTGGGCGCCCGGGATCGCGCGCAGGTGCTGCTGCAAGTTCTCGAAGAACTGGCGCTGCTGGGCCGTGTCGGTGTAGGTGGCGGGGAAGCCCACGCGCGCGGTGAAGATGTTCCTCGTCAGGAAACCGCCGTCGATGTGCCGCAGTCTGGCGATGCTCTTGATGGTGAGCCCCGCGGCCACGAGCAGTCCGCACGAGAGCGCGATCTCGAACACCACTATGGCGCGGCTCAGGCGCCCGATGCGCAGGCTGGACGCGCCGCGCGATTCATCTTTGAGGATGACGTTGATGTCGGCGCGCGACGACTGGATGGCCGGAAGCGCACCGGAGGCCATGGTGGCCACGAGGGTGATTCCGATGGCGAACAGGAGCACCGGGGGGTACAGCCGAATGTCCAGCCAGAAGGGCGGGTTCGTGCTCGCGATCGCGCGGTTGAACGCCTGCACCCCGACGTGCGCCACGACGATCCCGAGCACCGTGGCCGCGGCCGCGAGCACGAAGGCCTCGGCCAGGAACTGCCGGACCACCACGCCGCGCGACGCGCCGAGCGCGGTGCGGATGCCCACCTCCTTCGTGCGATGCGCGGCGCGGTCCAGCAGCAGGTTCGCCACGTTGGCGCAGGCGATGAGCAGGACCAGCCCCACCGCGCCCAGCATCGTGTACAGCAGTTGCCGCGGTCGCGAACCGATGTCGCCGTCGATGAACGGGATCACGGCGGCGCCCACGCCCGCGTTGGTCTCCTTGAAATCGGCCGCGAGGCGGCGTGCGATGCCGCCCAGATCCGCGTTCGCCATGTCCAGCGACACCGCCGGATTCAGACGGCCGACGAGCTCGAGGTGCTGTCCCCGGCCGCGCCGGCCCGGCACCGGCGCCAGCTGCAACGGCATCCAGATCTGCGCGTTATCTGGAAACGCATATCGTTCCGGCATCACGCCCACGACGATGTACGGCATTCCGTTGGCGCGGATGCTCCGCCCCACGATCGCCGGGTCGGCGCCATAGCGGTCGTGCCACATCGCGTAGCTGAGCACGGCCACCCGCTCGCCACCCGGGGCGTCCTCGCCCGGACGAATGAACCGCCCCAGCAGCGGACGCACGCCGGCGACTGCCAGCATGTTCGCCGTCACCCAGCTGCCCGAGTAACGTTCCGCGCGTTCCGACCCGCTCACGTTCACGGTGCCCGAGTAGTATCCGGCCAACGCCGTGAAGGAGCGCTGTTGCGCCGCGAAGACGTGGTAATCCTCGAGCGAGACGTCCATCCGGCGCCAGCCACGCGTCAGGTTGTTCTCGGACGCGATCACGATCCGGTCCGCATCGGGGAAGGGAAGCCCCTTCATCAAGGCGCTGTAGACGATGCTGAACATCGCCGTCGTGAGGCCGATGCCGATCGTGAGGGCGAAGACCGCCACGATCACGAGGCCGGGATGTTTGCGCAGGGAGCGGACGGCGTGGCGGAGGTCGCGCAGGAGCGAGGGCATGGCGCAGGCGGCAGAGGTCCGACGATGCAGCCGGTGGTCGCCATACGCGGGCGCCCGCTGCCTGGTTTCATCGCTTCGTGCGATGCCCTCCATTCGATATCTTCCGCACATGACCATCGACGATGGCGCCAACGTTCCGATCTGGGATGACGTGGGGTGGGCACCGCTCCCCGTGCTCCGCGGCGAGCACGCGGCCGACGTGTGCGTCGTCGGGCTCGGCGGCTCCGGCCTGGCCTGCATCACCGAGCTGCTGCGGCTCGGTAAACGCGTCATCGGCATCGACGCGCGGGGCGTCGCGGCCGGTGCCGCCGGACGCAATGGCGGCTTCCTGTTGGCGGGGCTTCCCGCCTTTCATCATGAGGCCATCGCCGCGATCGGCCACGAGCGCGCGCGTCGGCTGTACGCGCTCACCGTGGCGGAGATGGACCGCATGACCGCCGAGACGCCGGACGCCATCCGGCGCGAGGGCTCCCTGCGGCTCGCCGTGTCGCCGGAGGAGGAGCGCGATTGCGCGGCGCACCTGGACGCGTTGCGCGCGGATGGGTTTCCTGCCGAGGCATATCGCGGCGCGGAGGGCACGGGGGTGCTCATCCCGAGCGACGGTACCTTCCATCCGGTGCGCCGCTGCCGGGCGCTGGCCCAACGAGCCCTCGCGGCCGGGGCGTCGCTCTTCGAGTCCTCGCCCGTCACGGACGTCGCGACCGGCAGTGTGGCCGCGCCCGAGGGGCGCGTGCGCTGCGAGCACGTCGTCGTGGCAGTGGATGGACGACTGGAGCGCATCCTACCGGGCCTAACGGGGCGCGTCCGTACCGCGCGCTTGCAGATGCTGGCCACCGCCCCGGCGCGCGAGGTGCACGTGCCGCGGCCGGTGTACGCGCGATGGGGATACGATTACTGGCAGCAGTTGCCGGACGGCAGCATCGCCCTGGGCGGCTGCCGCGACCGGGCGATGGAGGAGGAGTGGACGGAGCTCGCCACGCCGACGCCGGGGGTGCAGCGGCTGCTCGAGCGGCTGCTGCACGAGCGCGTGGGCGTGAGGGCGCCCATCGTGCGGCGCTGGGCCGCCAGCGTCTCGTTCACCCCCGACCGACTCCCGCTGCTGGAGGAGGTCGCGCCGGCGGTGATCGCGCTTGGCGGCTACTCGGGGACCGGCAATGTGCTGGGCGCCATGTGCGGCCGCGCCGCCGCCTGCCTCACCGCCGGCGCGCGGCCGGAGCTGCTCGAGCTGCTGCGCCCGGCCGGCGCAACCAGTCACTGACAAGCAGCTACCCGCATGCCCTTCGGATCGCCGCAAAGCCGCAAGCTGCTGCTCACCATGGTGCTGCTCGTGGTGGTGCTGGACGCCATCGCGATCGGCGGCTACTTCGCGCTGCGCGTCGCCATGCGGCCACAGCAGATCCAGATCGGCTTCGTCGTCGTGTGGACGCTGCTGACGCTGGCGATCGTCGCCGTCTACCTGGGGCGCATCCGGCGGATTCGGGACGCGGCGATGGGACGCCGGAACAGATGACGCGCGTGGACCGCGCGCACGAATTCATGCGCGCGCATCACGCGCCGCCGGTGCGCGTGTGCAGCACCCCCGCGGCATGAGAGGCCGCGGGACATTCCGCGGCCAGAGAGTTGCAGAACCGTGCGGGAGCGCGGCGCCCGCCCGGTGCCGCGCGACATCCGGCGAGCGGACCGGATGAGCTCTTCATGAACTGGAGGCAAGTGCAATGAGAAATCTCGGACGGTGTGCGATCGCTGGGGTGGCGGTGGTGCTGGCGGCGTGTGGCGGCGGGAACAAGGGCGGCACGGCGGGAGCGTCCACGGGCGCCACGACGGCCACCACGCCTTCGGGTGCGTCGGCCACGGCAGGCGCCACGGGAGCCGCCGCAGCCGCCACAGGGAATGCGACGGCGAAGCCCGCCACCGGACAGACGCACGATGTGAAGATGCTCGGCGATGCGCAGGGCTATCGCTTCGACCCGAAGAACATCACGATCAAGCAGGGCGACGCGGTGCGCTGGACCATGGTCTCGGGCGGCCCGCACGATGCCACCTTCTGGGCCGACAGCATTCCAGCAGGTGCGGAAGCGCAGCTCAACGCGAACATGCCGCAGACCATCGGTCCGCTCACCGGACCCCTGCTCACCACGCCGAACGAGACCTACACGGTGTCGTTCGCGGGGCTTCCCAAGGGCACGTACCACTATCACTGCACGCCGCACCTCGCGATGGGAATGGTGGGGACCATCACGGTGCAGTGAGCCGCGCCGCGCCGGATTCGGGAGCCCGGATCACGGGGGCTTCCGAGTCCGCCGCGTCGGTTCGGCCTGCAGCGGATCATCGGGCCAGTGGTGCTTGGGGTACCGGCCGCGCAGGTCCTTTCGCACGTCGAAATAGCTCGAGCGCCAGAAGCCGGCGAGGTCGCGCGTAACCTGCACGGGCCGCTGCGCCGGCGACAGGAGATGCAGCGTGAGCGGCACGCGCCCGCCGGCGATGCGGGGCGTGTCGCGCGCGCCGAACATCTCCTGTAGCCGCACCGCGAGCACCGGCGCGTGCGGATCGCCGTAATCCACGGCCACACGCGAACCGCTCGGCACCTGCACATGCGTCGGGGCCAGCGCGTCCAGTGCCGCACTCTGGCGCCAGTCCAGCAGCGATAGCAGCAGTTCGGATGCATCGAGGTGCTGCAGCTCCTCCCGCCGGCGTACCGGCGGGGCGCGCGTCGCGAGCCAGCCCGCGAGCGCACGCGCGAGTGCCGGATCGCTGGTGTCGGGCCACGCGTCGCCCTCGAGCGTCCGCAGGAAAGCCAGCCGCTCTCTCAGCCGCCGGGCTCTGTCCGTCCAGCGCAGCGCGCCGGCGCCCGAGCGAGCGAGACCCGCGGCGAGCGCGCGCGCGAGCTCCT
>DATEPM010000096.1:0-8245 GCA_035273185.1 Gemmatimonadaceae bacterium | reverse complement strand
CCCCCACCCCCACTCCCATGTTGACGTTCACTCGTTCGATGCGACGCCGGCGGGCTGGCCGCCTCTCGGCGCTTGCCAGTCTGCTCGTGCTGCCCGCCTGTGCCGGTGCCCAGCAGCGCGCCGCGCTATCCATAGCGCCCGCGCGCGTGGATGTGGATACGATGGCGCTGCACCACACCCTGGATTCGCTCGAGCACAACTTCCACGGCGTGCTCGGGTACACCATCCGGGACATCGACACCGGTCTCCTGCTCTCGCAGCGTGGTGACGAGACTTTCCCCACGGCGAGCCTCATCAAGGTGCCCATTCTCGTCACGCTGTATGACCTGGTGGGCAAGGGCGACATCTCGCTGGACGCGCCGCTCACGGTGCTGCGGATCGATCAGGTGCCGGGCTCCGGCATCCTCCAGTTCATGCATCCGGGGATGGAGCTCAGTGTCCGCGACGCAGCGGTGCTGATGATCGATCTGAGCGACAACACGGCGACCAACCTGCTGCTCGACCGGGTCGTGATCCGGCGGGTGTGGGCCAAGATGGAAGCGCTCGGGCTGCAGCACACCAAGGTCCACTCCAAGACTTTCCTACGCATCTCGAGCGTCGCGATGGACAGCTCGGAGAAGTATGGTCTGGGCGTCACCACCCCGAACGAGATGGCGCATCTGTTCGAGCTCCTGGCCAACGGCAAGGCGGTGAGCCCGGCCGCGGATTCCGCGATGCTGGACATCCTGGGGAACAACATGGACATGGAGTCGATGCAGCGCACGGTGAGCGGCCTGGAGGTGCCCCACAAGACGGGCGCCACCGATTCGGTGCGCACCGAATGTGCGCTCTTTCGGCTGCAGACGCGCGTGGTGGCGTGCGCGCTCACGAAGCAGAATGCGGATACGCGCTGGGTGGTGGACAACGAGGCGCAACTGGCACTCGGACGCATCGGCGAGGCCATCCTTCACACCTGGCCGCGCAAGCCGGACCACCCGTCGGCGAGCGGGACTTGAAGCAGCCGTGTACGGCACGCCGTATGCCCTTTTCCGGGGCATCGCATCGGAGGACACCGTGAAGCTTACATCCGTCGTCGTCTCGCTCCTGGCGCTTTCCGCGCTGACGCCAGCCATCGCCACGGCGCAGTTCACGACGTTCGTGTCGCCCGGCCGCGCGAAGGTCGATTCCGCGAAGCAGGTGGTTGCCGCCGCCAGGGCCGCGCGCACCGACAGCACCGCCCGGATGACACTCACCAACATGAAGGCGTGGGTCGATTCCGCAGCCGGCGTGACTGTGGCGGCCGCGACCACGAGCGACACCACGGCGTCCGCGGCGGCCACGCCACCCGCACAGCAGGTCACCACCACGACCACCACGTTCTCGCCGGGAGCCGTGGCACCGAATACCGCGAGCCCGCTGCCGCTGCTGGTCCTGCTCGGCGCTCTTTCGAGTGTCGCGGGGCTGCTTCTGCTGCGCGCCGGACGTCGCCGCGCGGCTTCGGCGGTCGTGCGCGAACGCCGGCGCTGATGCGCGCGCGCCTGCGCACCGTCGCTGGCAGCGCGCTGCTGATCGCAGGCCTGGCGGCGCTCACCGTGGCCGGCGTCCGCTACACCCGTGGGGCGCTGCGGGCCAGTGAAGCGCGGCGGATCTGGGACGAGCAGGAGGCACATGCGCAGGTGCTTCGGACGCGCGCGCTGGCCCAGGTGGCTTACCGTCCTGCCAGGCCGGTCGCCGGAGTTCCAGTAGCCCGGCTCGTGATCCCCCGGCTCGGTCTCGACGACATCGTCCTCGAGGGCGTGGACGGCGACGAGCTGAACGCCGGACCCGGGCATCTTCCGGGAAGCGCGTTCCCGGGCGCGGCCGGCAACGCCGTCATCTCGGCACATCGCGACCGGCATTTCCATCGCATGGACGAGCTGCAGCCCGGCGACACCATCCTTACGGAGTCGGGGCAGCAGAGCACTACGTGGGTGGTGACGGGCCGAACGGTGGTTGGACGGAACCGTCCGGCGCTCTTCGCCGCCAGCACGCCGACGCTCACCCTCACCACCTGCTGGCCGATACGATACATCGGTCCCGCTCCGGACCGGCTGATCCTCACCGCGCATCCCGTAGGATCTTCCCGGGGCGCCGAGCTCGAACGCACAGCCGGCGGGAACCGTCGAGGTTAGGCTACGCGATTATTTTTCCGACGTGCGCTCGATCATTCGCGTCGCCCCGGACGTCGGAAACGCCCTCTCCACCAATCAGCCCGTCGTCGCCCTCGAGAGCTCGGTGCTCGCGCAGGGGCTGCCGATCCCAGCCAACCGCCAGGCGTCTGCGCGCATGGCGTCGGCCATCGTCTCGCGCGGAGGGGTCTCCGCCATCACCGCGGTTGCTCGGGGAGTCCCGACGGTGGGGCTCGCGGGTGCCGACCTCGAGCGATTCCTGGCACGGGAAGGGGTGCACAAGGTGTCCGCTCGCGATCTGCCGGTGGCCATGTCGCTCGGCGCCGATGGCGCGACCACCGTGGCCGCGACGCTCTGTCTGGCTCATGCCGTGGGGATTCGGGTGTTCGCCACCGGGGGCATCGGCGGCGTCCACCGGGCCCCGCCGCGCAGCGTCGCCCCGCAGCCGCGCGACGAGTCGGCCGATCTCGTCGAGCTGTCGCGCACCCCGCTGGTGGTGGTCTGCGCCGGCGCGAAATCGATCCTGGATCTCCCGGCCACCTGGGAACGGCTGGAGACGCTCGGCATCCCGGTGGTGGGCTTTCGCACCTCCCAACTGCCCGGCTTCTTCACTGCCGAAACGGGCATCACCCTGGACACCACGGTCGATTCGGTCGGAGAGATTGGGGCGATCTTCAGGGCACATCGGTCGCTCGGCCGAACACAGGCGCTGCTGGTGGTGCAGCCCCCGCCGACGGCCCACGCGCTGAGAGGTAACGAGGTGGAAACGGCGGTGGAACGCGCCCTGGCCGAGGCGGAAAACATGGGAGTCCGCGGAGCGTCCGTCACGCCGTTTCTCCTGGAGGCGGTCAGTCGTTTGACTGAAGGGAGGTCGCTCGAGGCGAACCTCTCGTTGCTGGAGCAGAACGCCGCTCTCGCGGCCGAAATCGCACGAGCCGCGTGCGAGTCGCCCGCGCCAGAGCACGAACAGCCAGCGGAGGTGTGATCCACCGTCACGGCGCGCAACGCACGCACCAGTGTTCGACCTATTTTGAAGGCTCGCAATACATGGGGAGAACGCCCGCGGGCGAACGGGAATTACCATTGAACTTCCCCGAACCTGCGGGTAGTATAGGCAAGAATTCCTCAAGAGCTGGAGGCCTGCATCCGATGCCCACCCCGTTCCTGAGTTCCGAAGAGTACGACGAACGCGCGCATCAGTTGTACAACGAGGGGCAGTACGATGAAGCGCTGGGCGTGCTCCGCGAGGGACTCACGTTGTACCCCAACGCGGTGGAGTTGCATGTCGGTCTCGGGTATGCTCAGCTTGCCCGCGAGGAGTACGCGTGGGCGCGCCGGAGCTTCGAGGAGGCGCTCGTGCTCGAGCCCGAACACGAGGACGGTCTGGCGGGGCTGGGCGAGGTGCTCCTCAAGCTGGGCCGCGACGAGGCGGGTCTGCGCTGCTTCCGCCGCACCCTGGAGCTGGGCTACGGCGACGACATCGATCTGATGCTGCAGGTGGGGCGCGCGCTCTTTCGCGAGGGCTCCATCCGCGAGCGCAACGACTTCTTCGAAACCGCCAGGGAGTTCTTCGAGGCGGCGGTGCAGCAGGCGCCGGAATCCGCGGAGGCCGTGGCCTGCGTGGGTTACGCCCAGCATCGGCTGGGCGACGACGAAGGCGCCATCGCCACCCTGCGCAAGTCGCTGCAGCTCGACAACGAGCACACCGAGGCGCGCATCTATCTCGCCAACATCCTGTACGATCGGGGCGAGTACGAGGCTGCCATCTATCACTTCGAGCGCACCACCCCCGAGGACCACTGGGACGAGCTCGGGATCTGGCGGCTGATCGAGCTGAAGCGCTCGCTGCAGCGGCTGCCCGAGCACGACCCCGAGCTGAAGCCCTGGGACGACCGGCTGGCCGAGCTCTCGGGCGAGCTGGACGACGTGGACGAGATGCTGATGGAGCTGGATCCGCGGCACGCGCTGGCTGACGGCACGGGCGCGCCGGAGCTGGCGCGCGGTCAGCTGGAGCTCTTCGGGAGTCTGCTCGGGTCACTCGCGGAACGGCGTGGCGCGGACGAGCAGGAGCCGGCCGCGGAGCCTGGGTCCGAGCACCAGATCGTGGCGCGCGATGGCACGCGTTTCAGGGGCTCGTGGGAGGAGATCGTCACGCGGATGCGCGACGCCCAGGGCGATCCGGCGAACTCGCTGGAGGACTTCATGCGGCGCACCGCGCGCCGCGGCCTGAAGGAGACGGGTATTCAGATCCCGACGAGCGACGCCGAGAGCTTCATCCGTGGGAGTGCGGTTGCCGGACTGCTGCGCATCGTCCGGTGACCGATCCGGCCCGGCGGAGCGCGCTGGCCGCGCTCGATACCGCCAGACCAGCCATCGCACGGCTGGATGCAACGCGACACCCTGAGGAGCTGGCGGCAGATCTGATCGAGAGTTGGAGCGCGGTGGAAACCGCGCTCCGTTCGTTGCTGGGCGGCTCGTCGGCGGGTGGCCAGGCGCTCATCCGCGAAGCGCGCCAGCGGCAGCTGCTCACCTTCGAGCAGGCGAACGCGCTGGCGGAATTCGGCGCTGCCGCCGAGCGCGCGCATCGCACCGACTACCAGCCCACTGCGGCGGATCTCGGCGCCGCGCGCGACGGATTCCTGAAGCTCGAATCCGGCCTGATGACCGCGCCATCCGGGGTGCCAGCGACCGCGGTGCCGGACCTCGTTTCCACCGAGGGAATGCGCAGCACGCCGCTGGGTGTGCCGGAGCGCGTGCCGCCGCCGCGCGACGGGCTGTCCGGCCGGGTGAAGATCGCGATCGCGGTCGTGGCGGTCCTCGTCATCGTGGCGCTCGTGCTGGGGGGACGCCAGCTGGGGTGGTTCGGCGGCGGGTCCACGGCCCTGCAACGGGGCATCTCGGACTACGCCGCGGGACAGCGCGAGGCCGCGGCGGGTGAGTTCGCGAAGGCCGAGCGCGACGATCCCAATGACCCGCTGCCGCACGTGTATCTCTCGCGCATGGCGCGCGACGTGGGGAACATGACCGTCGCCGGCGAGGAGGCCCAGCGTGCCGTGCAGCTCGGCCCCACCAATGCGATCGCCCTGCGCGAGATGGGGCTGTATCTGCTGAGCGCGCAGAACTACGAGCTGGCGCGCCGCTTCCTCGTGCGTGCGGTGCAGGCGAACACCGATGACCACATGGCGATGGGGTATCTGGCCTGTGCGCTCTACCGCATGGGCCGGGTGACCGAGGCGCAGACGTGGATGACGCACGCCGGACCGGGCGCGTGGAGCGCGTGCATGACCGGTGCGCCGGGCGTGCCGGCACAGCCGATGCCAGGTCAGCCGGGGACCCAGATCCCTCCGGCCTGACCATCTTGACGACTCCCGCCACACTCTTCGCGCTCGAACCCGACACGGTCCATCGCTCGGTGCTGCCCAACGGGCTCACCGTGCTCGTGCACCCCGATCGCGCCGCGCCGGTGGTCGCGATCGTCACCTTCGTGAACGCGGGCTACTTCGACGAGACGGACGACGTCGTCGGCATCGCGCACGTGCTCGAGCACATGTACTTCAAGGGCACGCCGTCGCGCGGCGTGGGCGAGATCGCCAAGCAGACCAAAGCGGTGGGCGGCTATCTGAACGCGGCGACGATCTACGACCACACCAGCTACTACACGGCGCTCCCCGCGTCCGGCTTCCAGCAGGGGCTCGAGGTGCAGGCCGACGCCTATGCAAATTCGCTGATCGATGCGGCGGAGCTGGCGCGCGAGCTGGAGGTCATCATCCAGGAGGCGAAGCGCAAGGCGGACAATCCGCCGGCGGTGGCCACGGAGACGCTGTACGAGCTGCTGCACGACGTGCACCGGATGCGGCGGTGGCGGATCGGCCGGGAGCCGGGCCTCCGTGCGCTCACCCGGGACGCGCTGCTCGGGTTCTACCGCAACTTCTATCATCCCGCGAACACCGTGCTGAGCATCGTCGGCGACGTGGATCCCGACGACGCGCTGCGCCAGGTGATGCGCCACTACGGCGCGCTGCCCTCGGGCACGCCGGTGCGCGCGCCCGGCCCGGAAGAGAGCGCGGGCGAAGGCTTTCGCTACCGCGAGTGGGCGGGCGACATCGGCCAGACGCAGCTGGCGTTCGGCTGGCGCACCCCGGGCACGCTGCATCCCGACACCCCCTTCCTGGATCTGCTCGCATCGCTGATTGGCAGCGGCCGCGCCTCGCGGCTGTACCGCGCCGTGCGGGATCGCAAGCTCGCGTCCTCGATCAGCGCATTCGACTACACGCCCACCGAGCTCGGCGTGTTCGTGATCCACGCGGAGGCGCCGCCGGCCACCGCGGCCGACGCCGCGCGCGCTGCCTGGGACCAGCTGCGCCGCGTGCGCGAGCAGGGCGTGGGGGCGCACGAGCTGGAGCGCGCCAAACGCGTGTACGAGTCACAGTGGGTGCGCCGGCTGGAGGACATGGAGGGGCAGGCGAACTACCTGGCGGAGTGGCAGGCGCTGGGTGACTGGCAGCTCGGGGAGCGATATCTGGAACGGCTGATGTCGGCGACCGCCGAGCAGATCGTGGAGGTGGTGGAGCGCCACCTTACCCCCGATCGCGCGGGCGTCGTCGTGTACCGCCCGAACGGCACGCCTGCCGTCGCCGGCAGTCGCGACACCATGCGCGCGCTGCTGGACGCCGGCTGGCCAGAGCCGCTCCCACCCGGCACGCCCTTCGAGCCGGCGCCGCCCGACGTGCGTCCATCGGGACCACCGCGGCTGGAGCGGGAGGAAGCCGGCGTGCGGGTGTACCGCACCGCGGCCGACGTGCCGGTGCTCGTGCGGCTGAAGCCCGGCGCGCCCCTGGCGCACGTGGGGGTGTTCGCGCTCGGCGGCGCCAGCGACGAGCACGCGGCGATCGGCGGGCTCACCAAGCTCGTGGCGCGCACGGCGGTGAAGGGTACCGAGCGGCGCACGGCCCTGCAGATTGCCGAGGAGGGCGAGATGCTCGGCGGCAGCGTGAGCCCGAGCGTCGGCGGCGACAGCTTCGGCTGGACGATGTCGGTGCCGGCTCGTTATGCAGCGGCTGCCATCGAGCTGCTGGCCGATGTCGCCCAGCGTCCGGTGTTTCCCGCGGACGCGCTGGAAACGGAGCGCGCCATCGCCATTGCCGACGTCATCGCCGTCCGCGACGACATGTTCCGCTTTCCGATGCAGCTCGCCGCCGAAGCGGCCTTTCGCGGGCACGCCTACGGCGTCCCGGTCGCCGGCACCGAGGAGAGTCTCCGCGCGATCACGGCGGCGGACGTGCGCGAGTGGCATCGCCGGCACGTCATGGCCGGGAGCGGCGCGCCCGTGGCGGTGGCCGTGGTGGCCGACGGCGACCCGGACGAGCTGGCGACACAAGCAGCGCTGGCGTTCGCGCCGCTGCGCTTCGCGCCCGGCGCCCGGGTCGCGCGGCCAGCCTGGCCGTCGGAGCCCGTGACGGTGCTGGAGCGGCGTGCCAAGGCGCAGACGGCGCTCGCGCTGCTGTTCCCCGGTCCCGCACGCGACGACGACGACCGCTTCGCCGCCGCGATGATCTCGAGCGTGGCCAGCGGGTTGGGGGGACGCTTCTTCGACGAGTTGCGGGACCGCCAGTCGTTGTGCTACACCGTGCAGGCCTTCACCTCCGCCCGCCGCGCCGCAGGCAGCTTCGGCGCGTACATCGCCACCTCGCCGGGGAAGGAGATGCTGGCCCGCGCCGGGCTGCTGGCGGAGTTCGCCAGGTTCCGGGATGCGCCGGTATCAGCCGAGGAGCTCGGGCGCGCCCAGACCTACGCCATCGGCGTGCACGCCATCCGGCAGCAGAGCGGCGGCGCGGTGCTCGGCGACGTGGTGGATGCGTGGCTGTTCGGGCGGCTCGGCGAGCTGGCGGAGTATGAATCCAGCGTCCGCTCGGTGACGGCGAAGCGCGTGCAGGAGCTGGCGCGGCGCTACTTCGACGTGGAACGCCGGGTGGAGGGAATCGTGCGCGGCGTCGAGACGACGGTGTGAGCGGCGGTGAGCCGGCGCTCCGGCCGCCCGGGAGCGGCCCGCGCGCTACGGCGCCGGAGGGGCGATGACCGCCTCGCGCAGCGCCCGCATA
>DATEPM010000095.1:0-56740 GCA_035273185.1 Gemmatimonadaceae bacterium | reverse complement strand
GGCGATGAACCCGGCGCGCGCGGCCCGCGAGGCGGCTCGGGCGCCGGACGACGACCGCTGGATCCCGCCCGTGCTGAGCACCGTGGCATCGCAGGGCGAGGGGGTGCCGCAGGTGCTGGAGGCTCTCGACCGGCACTTCCGCTATCTTGAGCACAGCGGTGTGCTGCATCAGCGCCGGCGCGCCAGACTCCGCGACCGCGTGGTGGAGGTAGTCGAGCGTACGATGCGCCAGCGGCTGTGGAGTGATCCCGGCGCCGCGCAGTGGCTGGACGAGCAGCTCGCGCCGCTCGAGACAGGAGAGTCGGACCCGTTCGCCGTCGCCGAGGAATTGCTGGCGCGCAGCGGACATCTACTCATGCGACGAGAGAGCGACGCACGATGACGTCCACGCGAGATCCGCGAGGAGTGCCGGCAACCGGTCCGGAGGCGCCCGTGGAGCTGGAGCGGCTGCGCGCCGAGGTGGCCGAGTGGCGGCGGCGTTACGAGCGCGGCGAGCTGCGGGCCGTGGCCTTCGCGAACTCGGCGCGCGAGGTGGCACCGCTCTACACCGCGCTCGACGTTCCCGACGATTCCGCCGAGCAGCTGGCCGTGCCAGGGACCTACCCATTCACGCGCGGCATTCATCCGACCGGCTATCGCGGGAAGCTCTGGACGATGCGGCAGTTCGCCGGCTTCGGCAGCGCGCGCGACACCAACGAACGGTTCAAGTTCCTGCTCGACCAGGGGCAGACCGGTCTCTCGGTCGCCTTCGATTTCCCGACGCTCATGGGGTACGACTCGGACCATCCGCGCTCGGAGGGCGAGGTGGGCAAGACGGGCGTCGCGATCTCGAGCCTGGCCGACATGGAGCTGTTATTCGCGGGCATCCCGATGGACCAGGTCTCGACGTCGATGACCATCAATGGCCCCGCGATCATCCTGTGGGCGTTCTACATCGCCGCCGCGGAGAAGCAGGGGGTCGCGGGCGATCAGCTCCGGGGAACCATCCAGAACGACATCCTCAAGGAGTACATGGCGCAGCACGCCTGGTGCTTTCCCATCGAGCCCGCGCTGCGCCTGATCGTCGACTGCTTCGAGTGGGGTGCCGTCCACGCTCCGCGCTGGAACACGATCTCCATCTCCGGATATCACATTCGCGAGGCGGGCGCCACCGCGGCGCAGGAGCTGGCGTTCACGCTTGCTGATGGCTTCACCTACGTCGAGCGCGGCATCGCCCGCGGACTGGACGTGGACGTGTTCGCGCCGCGGCTCTCCTTCTTCTGGGACATCCACAACGATTTCTTCGAGGAGATCGCGAAACTTCGGGCAGCGCGGCGCGTCTGGGCGCGGCACATGAAGGAGCGTTACGGCGCGAAAGACCCGCGCTCCTGGACCATGCGCTTCCACGCGCAGACAGCGGGCGTGACGCTCACCGCGCAGCAGCCGATGAACAACGTGGTACGGGTGGCCTATCAGGCCCTCGCGGCCGTCCTGGGCGGCACCCAGTCGCTGCACACCAACTCCATGGACGAGACGCTGGCGCTCCCCACGGAAGCGGCCGTGCAGGTGGCGCTACGCACGCAGCAGGTGCTCGCGTACGAGACGGGCGTGCCGAATGTCATCGACCCACTTGGGGGCTCGTACTATCTGGATGCGCTCACCAATCAATTGGAGCGGGAGGCGGAGGCGCTGTTCGGCCAGATCGAGCGGCTGGGCGGCGTGGTGCGCGGCCTGGAAACGGGCTGGTTCCAACGCCAGATCGCCGAGTCGGCCGCGCGGCAGCAGTGGGAGATGGAACAGCACCGGCGCGTGATCGTGGGCGTGAACGAGTTCGTCACCGATGAACCCGAGCTCACCATCCCGCTGCTGAAGATCGGCGCCGGCGTGGACCACGAGCAACGCGAGCGACTGGCGCGGCTGCGCCGCGAGCGCGACCAGCGCGCGTGCGACGCCGCCCTCGCGGCGCTGCAACAGACGGCGCGCGCCGGCGAGAATACCATGCCGCACATCCTCGAATGCGCGCGGCGCTACTGCACGCTGTACGAGATTCGCGCGGCGCTGGAGTCGGTGTTCGGCGCCTACCGCGAGCCCGTATTCTTCTGACGCGCGCCCCGCTGCCGCGGCGGTCGCGCCGTCCCGCGCGCACGGAGTGGTGGGCATCGTACTTCGACGCTCAATACCTCCGCGAGTACGAGCCCCTGTTCGCGCTCGCGCGCGACCGGCGCGAGGTCGCGCGCGTGGTGGAGGTGCTGGGCCTCCCGGCGAGTGCGCGCATCCTGGACGTTCCGTGTGGTCAGGGGCGGCACGCGCACCTGCTCGCCGAAGCCGGGTTCGCGGTGGATGGTCTGGACTACTCCCGCGTGCTGCTCGCGCGTGCGCGCGCGCGCGGCACCGGTCCGCGGCTGCACTACACGCGCGGCGACATGCGCCGCCTGCCGCCGCGCTGGAGCGGTCGCTTCGACGCGGTGATCAATCTCTTCACGTCCTTCGGCTTCTTCACACAGCCGGCCGACGACCAGCAGGTGATTCGCGAGTTCGCGCGCGTACTGCGCGCCGGCGGTACGCTCGTGTGGCACGGCGGCAGCCGCGACGGCGTCATGGCCCGATTTCTCGCGCGCGACTGGTGGCTGACCAGTGACGGCACCACGATCGCTCAGGAACGTGCGTTCGATCCGCTGTCCGGCGTTCTCAGCATCGCCTCGCACTGGACCGGACCGGATGGCAGCGGCGTGCGCGAGCAACGCCTCCGGTTGTACACGGCCACGCGGCTCGCGGAGCTGTGCGCCGCGGCAGGCCTCGTCGTCGAGCAGGCCTATGACGGGTGGCGAGATCGGCCGCTGACGCGGCGCGCCAGCGAGATGCTGCTCGTGGCGCGCAAGCACCCGCCCGCCCGCAAGTTGCCCCGCGCGACGCGGCGGGACTAGCTTAGACCAGCCGTGCGATCGCGCGCCTGCTCCGAACGTTCATCTCCGTCCATTCGATTCTCGTCCGATTCTCGTCGATGCGTCCCATACGTGTGCTGGTGGCCAAGCCGGGCCTGGACGGCCACGATCGCGGCGCCAAGGTGGTGGCCGCCGCCCTCCGTGATGCGGGCATGGAGGTCATTTACACCGGACTGCATCAGACGCCGGAGATGATCGCGAACGCCGCGGTGCAGGAGGACGTGGACGTGGTGGGCCTGTCCATCCTGAGCGGTGCGCACATGACCCTGTTTCCCCGCGTACGCGAGCTGCTGCGCGCGCAGGGCCGCGACGACATCCTATTGACGGGCGGTGGCATCATCCCGCGCGAGGACATGGAGGAGCTGCAGCGTCAGGGGGTCGGCCAGCTGTTCGGCCCGGGCACGCGCACCAGCGATCTGGTGGAGTACATCCGCGGCTGGTTTGCCGAACGCCAGCGGCAGGAAGTGTGAGGGAGCGCGCCGCCGCGTCGGGCACCTCGCGCCTGCGGCAGCTCAGCGCCGACGTGCGGGCTCTGGAGGAACGGCTGAGGCAGGGCGGAGGACCCGCGCGTATTGCGCGGCAGCACGAGCAGGGCAAGCTCACGGCCCGCGAGCGCGTGGATCACCTGTGCGACCCTGGCACGCGATTCCTCGAGATCGGCCTGCTCGTCGCCTACGATCAGTACGATGGCCAGGCCCCCGGTGCGGGAGTCGTCACCGGGGTGGGCATCGTGTGCGGCCGCGAGGTGGTGATCGTCGCCAACGATGCCACGGTGAAAGCGGGGTCCTGGTGGCCGGAGACCATCCGGAAGATCCTGCGGGCGCAGGAGATCGCGATGCGCTGCCGCATCCCCATCCTGTATCTCGTGGACTCGGCCGGCGTGAACCTGCCGTACCAGGGCGGTGTGTTTCCGGGACAGTACGGTGCCGCGCGGATCTTCTATTACAACTCCATCATGCGCCGCTACCTGCGCGTGCCGCAGCTGGCGGCGGTGATGGGGCAGTGCATTGCCGGAGGCGCCTACCTGCCGGCGCTCTCCGATCTCGTCGTGATGGTGAAGGGCACCTCGTTCATGGGGCTCGGCGGGCCGAATCTCGTGAAGGGCGCCACAGGGCAGGCGATCGATGCGGAAACCCTCGGCGGCGCCGGCACGCACACGAGTATCAGCGGCGTTGCGCACTACGCGGTGGACGACGACGCCGAGTGCCTGGAGAAGCTGCGCGCGCTCGTGGGGATGTTGCCGGCGCCGCGCCCGCTGGAGGCGACGCGAGGGAGCCCACCCGACGCTGGCGAGCACGCCATTGATGCGCGCCACGCGCACCGTGCTGCGGCACGCTCCGGCACTCCCGCGGCCGACGCACTCTACGAAGTTCTCCCGGACGATCACCGGATGTCCTACGACATGCGCGCCGTGCTGCAGGTGCTGCTCGACGAGGGGGCGCTCGACGAGTTCCAGGCCGACCTCGCCCGAGAGATGATCTGTGGCGACGGCCGGATCGCCGGGCTCGGCGTCGGCATCATCGCCAATCAACGGGGGCTCATCAAGGGTCGGCCCGGCGAGCGCCCACGGTTCGGGGGCATCATCTACGCCGAGAGCGCGGAAAAGGTGGCCTTCTTCATCGAGCGCTGCGACCGCGAGCGCATCCCGCTGCTCTTCGTGCAGGACGTGTCCGGCTTCATGGTCGGGCCGGAGGCGGAGCATGCCGGGATCATTCGCGCCGGCGCGCGCTTCGTGGAGGCTATGGCCACCGCCCGCGTCCCGAAGCTCGTGCTCACCGTGAACCACGCCTCCGGCGCGGGCTACTACGCCATGTCCGGCCAGGGATTCGACCCGGATTTCATCTTCAGCTGGCCCACCGGCCGTATGGGCGTGATGGAAGGGGAATCCGCGGTTCAGGCGGTGCACGGCCCGGCGCTGGAGGAGGCCAGGCGGGCGGGCCGTCCCCTACCAGGGGAGGTGGCGACCGCCGTCGCCGCGATGCGGGAGGACTACGAGCATCAGCTGGATGCCCGTTTCGCCGCCGCCCGCGGGTTCGTGGACGCGATCGTCTTTCCGGAGGAAACACGCGAGGTGCTCGCCATGGCGCTCCGTGCGGCGCTGCGGAATCCAGGGCCGCACCTCGGCGCCTTCGTGCTCCCGTCCGACGACGACGAGGCATGACGACGGCAGGCGCTGCGACGCGCGTCGTCCGCGTGGCCTCGGGGCAGGGCTTCTGGGGCGACTGGCTGGAGGCGCCGCGCCGCCAGGCGGAGGGCGGTAACATAGATTATCTCATGCTCGACTACCTCGCCGAGGTCACCATGTCCATTCTGCAGAAGCAGAAGGAGCGGGACCCCAGCCTCGGCTACGCGCGGGATTTCGTCGGCGCGGTGGAGAGTGTGCTGCCCGCCATCACCCAGCGCGGCGTGCGCGTCATCGCCAATGCCGGCGGGGTGAACCCGCCCGCATGTGCCGCGGCGGTGCGCGCGGCAGCGGGGGCGCATGGCTCGGCGGCGGCGCTTCGCATCGGGGTCGTCACGGGCGACGATCTGCTGCCACGCCTGGACGAGCTGCTCGCGGCCGGCCACGAGCTGCGGAACATGGACACGGGCGAGCCCCTGCGCATCGTTCGGGACCGCGTGCTGTCGGCCAACGCCTATCTCGGCTCCGTACCGATTGTGGACGCCCTCGCGCGCGGCGCGAATGTGGTCATCACCGGACGATCCACCGATACCGCGCTCACCATGGCGCCCATACGCTTTGAGTTCGGCTGGGGCGCCACCGACTGGGACCGGCTCGCCGCCGGCATCGTGGCGGGCCACATCATCGAATGCGGCGCACAGTGCTCCGGCGGCAACTGTCTGTATGACTGGCGCGACATCCCCGATCTCGCCAACGTTGGCTACCCCATCGTCGAGGCGTCACCCGACGGCAGCTTCGTGGTGACGAAGCACGCGCACACGGGCGGCAGGATCTCCGTACCCACGGTCACCGAGCAGCTCGTGTACGAGATGGGCGATCCGCGTGCGTACATCACGCCGGACGTGATCGCCGACTTCACGAGCATTCACCTGGAGCAGCAGGGACCCGAGCGGGTGCGCGTGTTCGGGATCCACGGGCGCCCGCCGACGGACCAGCTCAAGGTTTCCATTGGCTATCGTGCGGGGTTCAAGGCCGTGGGAACGCTGGTGTATGCCTGGCCGGACGCGCTCGAGAAGGCCCAGCTGGCCGATCGCGTGCTGCGCGAGCGGCTCGCCCTCCTCGGGCTGCACTTCGAGGAGATCCTCACCGAGTTCGTCGGAGTCTCGGCAACTCACGGACCGCTCGCCACCGGCCACACGGACGCTCCAGAGGTTCAGTTGCGCGTCGGGGTGCGCGCGCCCGATCGCGCGCCCGTCGAGCGGTTCACCCGCGAGATCGCGCCGCTGGTGCTCAATGGTCCCCCCAGCGTCACGGGATTCGCCGGTGGCCGTCCGAAAGTCGAGGAGATCGTCGCCTACTGGCCCGCGCTCATCGATCGGCGGATCGTCGAGACCCGCGTCGAGGTGGTGTGATGCGCGTTCGCCTGCTGGACATCGCGCACGCCCGTTCCGGCGACAAGGGCGACACCGCCAATGTGGGGGTCATCGCCCGCCGTCCGGAGTGGTACGAAGTGCTGGCGCGGCACCTCACCCGCGACCGCGTCCGCGCGCACTTTCGGGGCGTGATCACGGGCGACGTCGAGCGCTATGAGCTCCCCAATTTGCACGCGCTGAACTTCTTGCTGCATGGCGCGCTGGGCGGCGGTGGCACGGTCTCCCTCAAGACGGACGCGCAGGGCAAGGTGTTCTCGACGGCGATGCTGCGGTTGATGCTCGACGTCCCTGACGACGAGGCTCGCCGGCTCGCGCTACCCGGCGTGCCGGCGTGAGCGGCATCCGCACGGAGCGCGACGGCCCCGTCGGCCGGCTCGTGCTGGCGAGGCCCGAGCGTCGCAACGTGATCGATCAGGCGATGGCCGACGCCATGGCCATCGCCCTGCAGCAGCTGGAGAGCGACGCACGTGTGCGCGTGGTCCATCTCACCGCCGACGGCGAGGACTTCTGCGCGGGCGTCGATCTCGAGGCCATCGCCCGGATCATCGACGAGCCCGCGGACGTGCAGCGTCAGGACGCAGAGGCGCTGGGCCGCGTCTTTCTCGCACTGCGCGCACTGATGAAGCCGGTGCTCTGTTCCGTGCGCGGCCGCGCCCTCGGCAGCGGTGCGGGGCTGGCGATGGCCTGTGACGTGGCGCTCGCGCACCAGGACGCGGAATTCGGCTTTCCGGAGGTGCGGGCCGGGGCAGTCCCCGCCATCGTCATGACGATGCTGCGTCGCACGGTGGGCGAGAAGCGTGCGGCGGATCTCGTGCTCACCGGACGTGTGATCGATGCGGAGGAGGCCGGCGCCATCGGTCTCGTGAGCCGCGTCCTGCCGGCCGCCACCTTCGAGGCAGATACGGCGGCTGCAATCCAGGGCCTCACGCGATCATCCCCCACGTCCCTCGCGCTCACCAAGTGGTTGCTCTACAAGCTCGATGCCCTCTCGTTCGAGGACGGTATCGCGGCCGGCATCGTGACGACAGTCGAATCGCGTGCCACGAAGGACTTCCGCAGCGGATTGCGGCAGAGTGGGGGAGAGCGGGAGTAGCGCCGGAGCATCGGAATGAGCCGCCTGAGTCAGATCAAGCTCGGTGTCGCCACCATCGGGATCATCGTATGGGCGGTGGGGATTCGCCGGGATGATCCCCTGCTCACCTGGATGGGAATCGCCTTCCTCGCGGCATCGGCGCTGCTGCGTTTTGTCGGGCCGCGAAGCTCCCGGCACGGCAGGCGCGACGATGTGCCGTGATGACCAGGGCCGCATTGCCAGGCGGGCACACTCAGAGCCCCGCCGCGCGCCGGGCGACGTTCTCATGCTCTAGGCGCAATCGGAACGCCTCGAACCGCGCCACCAGCGGCGCGTAGCCCATGTCCTCGGCGTGCTGGGCGAAGCGGGCCACCAGATCGCCTAACTGCGACGCGCCCGCGCGCACGAGGGCCGGCGCGCACTCCGCGGTGAGCCAGGAGGCGCTGTACCGGTCACGCGGCTCGATGTGGCCGATGGCCAGCCGGAAGCGCTGCTCCGCCTCGCTGCGGCGCGCGGAATCCACCATCAGGCGCACGGCGAGCGCCTCCACCAGCTCGCGGCCCTGGAACCACCAGTCCTGGCGCTCGCCGATCATGGCTTCCGCGGTGCGCGCGGCGGCGTGCGCGTACTCGCGGCGCCCCAGCTCCAGGCCGGCGAGGCCCGCGCCCGCCAGTGCCCCGATCTCCAGATCGAGCTGGCCCAGACGGCGCGCGCTCGACGCGACCTCCTCGTACAGCTCCAGCGAGTGGAGCGGATCACCGCTCTCGCGCGCGAGATGGGCCATGTTGTGCACCGTCGCCAGGCGGTGCAGCTCGTTCTTCAGCTTGATGAAGAGGCGGCGCGCATTGTCGAACCGCTCCCGTGCCTCGTCCCAGCGCCCACTCCACATATAGAGGACGCCGAGGTTCAGCTCCCCCACGCTCATCCAGTCGGGCGCGCCGGCGTCGCGGCCCAGATCCACAGCGCTCCGGAACGCCTCGATCGCGGGGGCCGTCCGTCCAACCTTGGAGTAGCTGATGCCGATGTTGATCTGACAGCGGACGTACCAGTGCCGGTCGTCCATCGCGCTGAACAACGACTGCGCCCGGCGGTAGAAGACGATCGCCTCCTCGGACCCGACTTCGGTGAGGGTCCAGCCGACGCGCACCAGCGCCTCGGCGAGCAGCCGCTGATCGCCAATGCGCTCGGCGCGCTCGGCACTCTCGCGCGCGAGCCGCTCCGCCGTTTCCGAATCCCCGAGCCGGCCATGCGCCTGCGACATCACGGTCAGCAGCGAGACGCGCTCCTTCTCCAGAGCGGTGGCTTCGGCCTCCGCCAGCAGGCGCTGATATGCCTCGAGCGTCTGCGTGAGTGGCTTGCCGAGGAACGCCTGCACGCGCTCGTACATGATCTGAATCGGCAGGCGCGTCGCCGGCGGCGCCGATTCTCCGGCCGCGGTGAGCGCCACCGTGCAGAGCTCGAGTGCGTCGGCATAGCGACCAGAGCCCTCCGCCACCTTCGCCGCGCCGAGCAGTGCTTCGAGCCGTTCCGCCGGCGTGGCGGCGTGCCGCTGGGCCATCGAGAAGAAGGCCGCGGCCTCGTCGTGCGCGTACACGCTGGTGGCGGCCTGGCCCGCGCGCAGCGCGTAGGCGTACGCCTTCTGGCTCTCGCCCGCCTGATCGAAGTGCGCAGCCAGCTCCGCGATCGCGCTCGGGTTGCGCTGCTCCAGCGCGATGGCGACCGACTGGTGAATGCGCTTGAGCCGGCGCGGGTTCGCCGTGTTCTTGATCGCGTCGAGCAGCAGGGTGTGGGCGAACGAGTAGTGATCGGCGTCGGAGCGGAGCGGCTCGAGCACGGCGGCAGCCAGCGCCTCGTCGATCGCGTCGAGCAGCTCCTCCTCGCTGCCCGCGCCCGAGGCGATGGCGAGGTCGATATCGAAGACGCGCCCGATCACCGCAGCGGTGGTGAGGATGTTGCGCGTCTGTTCCGACAGACGATCCAGGCGACGTGCCATGAGATCGCTGACCGCCACCGGGAGCCGCAGCTCCGACGTTTGCCGCCAGATCCAGCGTTCTCCCTCGTAGCGGATCTCGCCCTCCTCCATCAGCGCACGGAGCACCTGCACCACCAGAAAGGGGTTGCCTTCCGTGTGCCGGTAGAGCACCGGCAGCAGCTCCCGTCCCAATTCCTGGCCGCGTGAGGCCGCCGCAAGCCACTGCTCCAGCTCCGCGCGTGTCAGGCGCTGCAGCGAGATCTCGCTGAAGCGCTCGTCGCGCGAGAGCCGGCGCCGCCGATCCATCACGTCCTTGCTCTTGTCCTCGGCGCGAATCGTGAGGCAAATGAGGATGTGGTCCTGGTCGAGCTGCGGCACCAGGTGTTCCAGGGTGTCCCAAGTCGCCGAGTCGGCCCACTGCATATCGTCCAGCACGATCACCAGCGGACAGGTGGCCGCGGCCAGGCGCACGTACTCCACGATCTCCTCGTAGAGCGCGTACTTGCTCCCCGCGCGTTCCGGCGGGATCTCGGCACCGTCGGCCAGTGCCGGGACGAGCCGGGGCAGCTCGCGCCAGATGCGGCCCGGGGCGTTCACCCGCGGGCGCATGGCGGAGAGGATCTCCGACCAGGGGCCGTACGGCGGCTTCACATCCGCTTCGAGGGCGCGCCCCATCACGAGGGCCCCGCCGCGCAACCGGACCTCCGGCAGCAGCTGACGGATCAGCGTGGACTTGCCAACGCCCGCCTCGCCGACCACAGCGACCACGCGCGGCTCGCCGCGGAATGCCGTGTCGAGCATGCGCACCAGGCGCTTCAGTTCCTCCACGCGGCCGACGAACCGATTCAGGTTCAACTGCGGCCGGGCGGCCTCCGTGGACGCGCCGGCGGCCGCGATGCCATTGCGACCCGCGCGCTTCGCCTCGTACAGGGCGCGGTCCGCGGCAGCAAACACGGCCTCGACGTGGTCCGCCTGCTCGGCCGTGGCCACGCCAATCGAGAGTGTCACGGACACCGTCTCGCTGGGCTGGCCGCGCAGCGGAACACGTTCCTTTTCCACCGATGCGCGGAGCCGCTCCGCCACCTCGCGTGCCGTCTCGTTGGAGGTGCGCGGCAGCAGCACGACGAATTCGTCCCCGGCATAGCGGCCTACCACGTCGCCACCACGCACCCCGCTCTTCAGCAGCGCCACCACGGCGCGGAGCACGTCGTCGCCCTGGAGGTGGCCATACGTATCGTTCACGAGCTTGAAATGGTCGACATCGATGACCAGGAGCGCGGCGGGCGGATCGTTGGGGCGGCGACGCGCAAGCACGCCATTGGCCGCGTCGAGAAACGCGCGGCGGATCGGCACGCCGGTGAGGTCGTCCAGCTCGCCGATGACTTCGGTGGGCGGAACGATGGCCGCCGTCTCCAGGGCTGGCTCGGTGTCGCCGGAGCGCTTCGGCGGACCGAGGCGACGCATGACGCCCTCGAACAGCGGGAAGAGCGCGGGGTCGAACTGGCTGCCCACCTCGCTCCGGAGCATGTCCATCGCCTGCTCGTGAGAGACCGCCTTCTTGTAGCTGCGCTCCGACGTGAGCGCGTCGTACACGTCGGCGATGCAGAGGATGCGCGCGGTAAGCGGGATCTCCTCGCCCTTCAGGCCGTGCGGATAGCCGCCGCCGTCCCAGCGCTCGTGGTGACTTTCCACGATCGGGCGCACGTCCCAGGGGAAGTCGATGTCCGCCAGCATCTCGACGCCCCAGACGGGATGTTTCTTGATCATCCCCCATTCTTCCGCGGTGAGGCGTCCCGGCTTGTTGAGGATGTCCGGCGGGATCATGAGCTTGCCGACATCGTGCAGCAGGGCCCCGATGCGAAACCAGAAGAGCGACTTCTGATCGAGCCCGGCGTCCGCCGCGAGGGCGCACGCCAGATCGGCCACGCGTTCACAGTGGCCCTGCGTATAGTGGTCCTTGGATTCGATCGATTCGCCCCAGCGCCGCACCACCTCGAGAAAGTCGCTCTCCAGGCGCGTCATCTGGCGGTCGATGTCGGCCAGGTCGGGGCGCGCGTGCAGCTGGGTGAACAGACGGTGCGCGCGGTTGAGGCTCTGCAGCGTGTCGCGGTTGCGCCCCTGGCGCCGGTACAGCTCGGCCATCTCGCGCGCGATGTCGGCCGAGAGGAGCAGATCCTGGCGCTGGTCCGCCAGCTCCTCTGCCATCCGAAAGGACTCCTCGGCGGCGGCGAAGTCGCCGGTCTCGCGGAAGATCACCCCATAGCACTTCTGTACGTCTCCGAGGGCATCGCTGTGCTGCATCTCCTCGGAGATGGCGAGGGCACGCTCGCACGCGGCCCGCGCCCGGGCGTAGTCCTTCCGCGCGATCCAAAGTGCCGCGAGGTTCACCTCCAGCAGCACGCGCACGTGAACGTCGCCGATCTCCTGGCTCAGCGGCACCGCCTCCTCGTACGCCCGCTCCGCCGTATCCCAACGCTCCATGCGGGTGTACAGAATCCCGAGATTGTTCAGCGTGATGCAGATGTATTTGGTCAGCCCCAGGGCGCGATAGTCGGCGAGGCTGGCCTCGTAATGCCAGAGCGCCTGTTCCAGCTCACCGCGGATGTTCGCGAGGATGCCCAGATTCTGCGAGGTCATCGCGGCCAGCTTGGCCTCGCCCGCGCGGCGCGCCGTTTCGCGCGCCTTGAGATACAGCCGCTCGGCCTCTTCCAGCCTCCCGAGCTTGTGATGCAGCGACGCCTGTACGTTGATCGCGTGGCCGATGGCGGCTTCATCCCCGAGCGCCTCGGCCACCGCCAGCGCGGCCTCGAGGCAGTCGAAGGCGGCGTCCACGTTCAGCTCCACGCTGTACGTCAGCCCGATCCACCGGAGCAGGGAGGCGGCGATCGGGGCTTCCTCGGGATGTCGGAGCTGCGACAGCGCCTGCTCGTAGAGTGCGCGCGCCTCAGGCGTCCGGCCCTGTCGCTCCGCGAGCTGGGCGCGGTCGATCAGGGCGGAGATCTGCCGCTCCGAGCTCCCGTCGAGCAGCCGCAGGCGCAGTGGATGCTCGAGCGTGTCCGAGAGGCGATTCTCGTCGTGGCTCATGAGAGGGAGGGGCGTGCGCTCATTCAACAGAAGACGCGCGGCGCGACGGAAAGGTCAACGGGCGGAGGGTCGGGCCGACTGCCCAACGCCTCCGCCCGTTTCCCGTTGTGTGTCGCGGCTCGTTCAGCCGACCGCGATGATATAGCCGGAGAGCGACGTGGTCGGCACACCGGCGTGGGTGCTTCCCGCGGCGTCGTTCGCTGACGACGTTTGCACGGTTCCCGCGCCGACTACGCAAAACATGGCGGCCATGACCATGGCGCGCAGCCGTACTGGAATCTTTCGAGACATGGGTATCGAGCCTCCGTCGGTTCGATGATCAGCGCTTGGGGTGAGTGAGAATCGTCGAGTGAGCTGCACGGCGATCAGCCGCCGAGCAGGTATCCGGTGAAACCACTCGTCGACAGGCATGAATCCGAGTCGAGCGAGATGGTGCACGACTCACCCGCGCCAACCCAGTACGAGCTGAAGTGCTTGATCCGGCGGGTTACCGTATTCGCCTGGGGATCCTTCGATGATGCCATCGTGGGATCGTTCAGGGCCTCGTCTACCCACAGGCCGTCCGAGGGACGCTGCCAGAAAATGGGGTAGCCATACGACGCATCAAGCGGCGTGTAGTCCTTCATCGTGATCCGAACCCACTGGCTCGGATCGCTGGACGGGACAAACCGAAGCGCCGGCTGGAAATCGATGGACGCGTGTCCGTATTTCGGCGCCCACGTCGCGTGAATCGTGATCGGCGTCTGCAGGGGGCTGCAGGGCGCATCCCAGAGGTCCTCGCCATACCCCGATGTCGCAGGGTCACAGATCGAATTGGCGGGGAAGTACACCGAGTGGCTGCCGAACTGCAGCGTCGTCGGCTGGGTCGGATCGACCACCAGGTCCTGGCTGAAGACACCCGCCGTCACATCGCCGCGGCCACGCCCCTGGTTGTCCGCCGCGGTGTATACCGCGGTACCACCGGCAGCGGAGAACCCACGAGCGCCGCTGGGCGCCAGCGGGGCGTCTGAGCACGCCGTCGCCATCAACCCTACAGCGGTGAGTACCGCGCCCCAACGTACCAGCGTCGATACGTGCATGAGAATTCCTCGAAAAGGTTTGTCTCGAGCTGTCAAATCCCTCTGGTGGTTGGGCAGCTCGACCGACCACCAGGTACCACTGCCTACAAACATGGCAGAGCCCGCTGAAACAGCCTGTGACATGGCGCACAGGGTCTGCCTTTGCCCGAAGCGCCGCAAGCCTTCGCCGGCTTTGGATCACTCTCCAGCAAACTGCACAATTCATTGACAGACAGTGATTTGCGCTCCAAGACCAGGAGCAGTAAGCAAGCGGCGTTCCGGAGGTAGAGTTCGGCATGCGCCAGGAACATCTGACCGGTTCGCCCATTGAGATCGGTCAGGAGGACGAGCTCTCCCGTCCATCAGGCGTCACTTCGACCGGCCGGGCGGCAGCGGTATCCGCGATGCCTTGTGGCAGACTGCAAGATGCTGTTGCATTTTGCCGCGCCGCCCTGTGATCGAGGAGCTAAAGCTCTATCTTTCACGGGTTATGAGAGCTGGTCATATTCCCGAGTTGCTCGCCCCTGCGGGTTCCCTGGATGCCGCGCGTGCGGCGCTCGCGAACGGTGCGGACGCCGTGTACCTGGGCGCCCAGCGGTTCAACGCGCGCGACGAGGGTGCCCAGCTCACCATGGACGAGCTCGGCGAGGTGTGCCGGCTTGCGCGCGGCCGCGGCCGGCGCGTCTACCTCACCCTCAACGTGCTCGTGAAGCCTGCCGAGCTCGAGGAGGCTCTCGATCTCCTCAGTGAGGCCGTGGAGTGTGGCATAGACGCGGTCATCGTGCAGGACCTCGGGCTGATCCGGCTCATCCGGCAGCTGTATCCCGAGCTCGAGATCCACGGCAGCACGCAGCTGACCGTGCACGACGCATCGGGCGCCGCCGTCCTGCGGGAGTTGGGGGTCCATCGGGTGGTGCTTGCCCGCGAGAACACGCTCGAGGACATCCAGGCCATTCATGCGGCAGTCCCGCAGATCGGCCTGGAGTCGTTCGTCCACGGGGCGTTGTGCATCTCGTACTCTGGCCAGTGCTTCATGTCCGGCATGATCTCGGAGCGCAGCGCGAATCGTGGTTCCTGTGCGCAGTCCTGTCGCAAGGACTACGTGCTCACTGACGCGGGTGACGGCGAGGAACTGGACCGTGGCTATCTGATCTCCGCCAGGGACCTCGCCGCTCACGACCATCTCCCGGCAATCGCCAGCGCCGGCATCGGCTGCCTCAAGATCGAGGGGCGAAAGAAGCGCCCGGAGTACGTCGCCACGGTAACCAGCGCGTACCGCACCTTCCTGGATCGGTTACGGTCGGGCGACAGCACACCTCCCTTGCCGACGGAAATCGAACCCCTCGTGCAGATCTACAGCCGGGGGTTCACGGGCGGCATGTACGGGGGTCGTGCCGGGCGCGCATACGTTACGCGTCTGCAGCCGGACAACCGTGGCGTGGCACTTGGCACGGTGGTGGGTCACGAGCGCGATGAGCTCGTGGTAGAGTTGTCCACAGCGCTGCACCCGGGAGACGGCGTCGGCTTCGAGCCGCCTGACGAGTTGGGCGGCCCCACGACCGGCTTCACCGTGGAGCGCGTGCGCACCGTCTCTTCCGGCACAACGGTGCGGCAGGCCATCGCCACCCGGAGACTCGTGCCGTGCGGTTGGAAGGTAATTCGCACCTCGGATGCCGCACTGCTGGAACGCGCTCGGACGAGCTACGCCGACCTCCGGCGGGAGCTTCCCGAGAGGAAAGTGCGACTGGATGTCCGTCTCTTCGGCTCTCCCGGCGCACACCTGCGCGCCATCTTCACCGCGGGAGGCGAGTCGATCCCTGTTCGTACCGAGCTGCAACTGGCCCCAGCGGCGCGGCGCGCGCTCGGCGAACCGCTGCTCCGGGAGCAGCTCGGACGCCTTGGCGATACGCCCTTCGTGCTCGGCGCCCTGGACCTCTCGGCCCTGGACACCGGACTGTTTCTACCCGTGAGCGAGCTGAATCATCTGCGCCAGACCGCGGTGGACGCGCTGTTGCAGCGCCGCGACTGGGCGCGCGACGAACGGCTCGCGAAGCGGCGCGAGACCATCACTCGCGTGGTGCAGCAGGTCGCGGTCCACCCGGCTGCCGCCGGCATGTCGGTGCGTGCTACGGCGAGCGGCGTCGGATTCCAGCTCTCTGCGCACGTCCATCGAAGCGAGGACGCGACCGTGGCTGCGGACGCCGGGGCCACCGAAGTCGTGCTGGACCCCTTCCTCCGACATCCCACACCCTCCGTCGTGCGGGTGCGCGCCCTCGCCGCGTCGCTGTCGGATCGCGGCATCACGCTTCGCCTCCGCACGCCGACCATCGTGCGGCCCGAGGAGCGGCACACCCTGGACCGGTGGCTCGAGCTCGGGTTGCCGGTGCTGTCCGGTCATGTGGGTCTCGTGGCGGAGCTTGGCCGCGCCGGCCGCGACGTGGTAGCCGATTACGCCGTGAACGTCATGAATGCTCACTCCGCCGCAGAGATCTTCCAGCTGGGTGCCGCAGGGCTCGTGACGTCCGTGGAGCTCACGACGGACGAGATTGCGCAGCTGGTCCGGCCGTGGGCAGGGCGTGGCTTCGGCGTGTTCCTCTACGGACGACCGGAGGGCATGACCATCGAGCATTGTGTGCTGTCCGCCGCGTTCGATCGCGTGCCGACCACCTGTCGTGATCTCTGCGTGCGCGACCACGCCAACGTGCAGCTCACCGATCCGGCGGGGTACACGTTCCCGGTGGCCACCGACGCCGCGTGCCGCAACCGACTGCTACACTCCCGGCCGATCGAGGCGTCGGAGTTCCTGCCGCAGCTCTGGGGCGACGGCATTCGCGCCTATCATGCGGTATTCAACGTTCCGGATGAACCCATCGCGCCGATCGTGCGCAGCTATCGGTCGATCCTGGACGGCCTCGCAGCCGGCGCCATGACGACGGAGCTGCTTGCCGGCGCACGACGCGTGGTGGGGCACGCTTTCACCCGCGGACACTTCGCGCGGGCGGTTTGATGCCGTTCACGAATGCCATTCTGGGCGATCGGACGGTGCCGGCCGCGCTGCATGTCCACACGAGACGGTACGGATGACGGCACGTCCCGATCTCGAGCGCGCGCGCGCCGCTCTGCGGGAGCACTTCGGCTACCCTGAATTCCGGGCCGGCCAGGCGCAGGCGGTGGAATCCGTGCTGCGCGGCCAGGACACGCTCGTGGTGCTCCCCACGGGAGGGGGCAAGTCCATCTGCTATCAGGTGCCGGCATTACTCCTTCCCAAGCTCACGGTGGTCGTCTCACCGCTGATCTCCCTGATGAAGGATCAGGTGGATGCCCTCACCGCGCGCGGACTGCCCGCGACATTCGTCAACAGCACGCTCACCACGAACCAGATCGCCGACCGGCTCGCGCGCGTGCAGCACGGCGAGATCAAGCTGCTGTACGTCGCGCCAGAGCGCTTCGATGTGGGTACCACCGCCGAGCGGCTCCGCGGTATCGGGGTGTCGCTGCTCGCCATCGACGAGGCGCACTGCATCAGTGAATGGGGGCATGACTTCCGGCCCAGCTATCTGCGCGTCGCGGAGGTGCGGGAGCGGTTGGGCCGGCCGCCGGTGGTGGCGCTCACGGCGACCGCGACACCGCACGTGCGCAGCGATATCGTGCGGCAGCTGCGGCTGGACAGCGCGCGGACGATCATCACCGGCTTCGATCGGAAGAACCTGCGCTATCACGTAGTCCCCACGCGTACGGAGCAGGACAAGGACGAGGTGCTCACGCGCATCCTGCGCGAGAACCAGGGACTGGCCGTGGTCTATGCCTCGACGCGCCGCACCGTGGAGCGGATCACACAACTGCTGGAGCGCGCACGCATCGCGGCCGTGGCCTATCACGCCGGACTGGACGACGGGCGCCGCCACGAAGTGCAGGACGCGTTCATGAACGAGGACGTGCGGGTGATCGTGGCCACGAACGCGTTCGGCATGGGCATCGACAAGCCCAATGTGCGCCTGGTGGCGCATTACGCGATGCCCGGCACGCTCGAGGCGTACTATCAGGAGGCGGGGCGGGCGGGGCGGGACGGCGAGGTGGCAGACTGCTATCTCCTGCACGCATTTCAGGATCGCTTCACGCACGAGTTCTTCATTAGAAGTTCGTATCCCGATCGCGTGCTGGTGGAGGAAGTCTACGACGTGCTGCGCCGGCTGGCAGATGCCACGGGCGCCGTTGCGGCCACCTCGGAGCAGCTTGCGACGCTGGTGCACGCAAGGACGAGTGCCCGCGAGGTGGAGGGCGCGTTGCGGATCGTGAGCCAGGTGGGCGCGTACCGGAACGAACCGGAGAGCGCGGGCCGGGTGCTCGTGCGGCTGCTTGCCACTCCGGAGCGGATCCGGCGCGAGCTGGGGAGCGACGGGCACGCGATGACCCTCGGACTCCTGCGCGCGCTCTGGCGCGTGGCCGGCGCCGCCCTGGAAACGGGTGCGGCGATCGATCTCGCCGGATTGCCACCGGGTTTCGGCGGTGCGGCCGGGGCCGTGCGCCTCCTGGAGCAGTTGCAGTCGGCCCAGTTTCTCGAATGGAAGCGGTTGGGCGGTGGCAGCTTCCTTACGGATCGGAAAAGGCCGCTGGCGAGGTATCCGATCGATTGGTCCACGCTGGAGCGCCGCCGCCGCGCCGAGCTCGCCAAGCTCGACGCCATGCAGCAATACGCCTATCACCGGAGCTGCCGGCGATCCTTCGTGCTGCGCTACTTCGGCGATGCCGACGCGCGGTCGAATTGCGGCGGCTGCGACAACTGCCTCGGCACCCACGTCGAGATGCCGCACACACGTCGTGGCACCGCACCGACCAAGCCGCGGCGGGACGCCGCCGCAACGCGCGACACGGGCCGCGGCGGGGCACGCCGGAGCCTGGCCGACGCCGACCGGCTGGAGCCGTCGCCGGCGGATGCCGCGCTGCTCGAGCGACTGCGGGCGCTGCGGAGCAGTATCGCCCGGGCAGATAGGGTGCCGGCGTACGTGATCTTCCCCGATCGCACTCTGATGGAGATTGCCGTGCGCCGGCCGCGGAGTGCCGGTGCGCTTGGCGGCATCCGCGGCGTGGGACCGGTGAAGCTGGAACGCTATGGGGAGCGCTTTCTCGAGGTCGTACGCTCCGCCTCGGATGGAACGGAAGCCGCGTGACACGCATGGACGATTCAGTGTTCTTCTCCGAGCAGCACCTTGCCACGCGCGAGCTGGTGCGCCAGTTCGCCCGCGACGAGGTCGCGCCCGTCGCGGCGATGCTGGATGCCGAGTCCAGATTCCCGTGGGACAACGTGAAAAAGATGGGCGAGCTCGGACTCCTCGGTGTACCGTGGCCCGACGACCTGGGCGGCGCCGGGCTGGATCTCATCAGCTACATCATCGTGATTCACGAGCTGGCCAAGGTGGACGCGTCCCACGGCCTCACGGTCTCGGCGCACACCACGCTTGGAACCTCACCCATCGTGCGCTTCGGCACGCCGGAGCAGCGACGCCGGTATGTTCCTCTGCTCGCCACGGGCCGGGTGCTCGGCGGCTTCGGTTTGACCGAGCCGGAGGCCGGCAGCGATGCGGGTAGTACGCGCACCACGGCCGTGCGCCGCGGCGGGTCCTACGTGCTGAACGGCGTCAAGCGATTCATCACGCATGGCAGCGTCGGCGAGATCTTCGTCGTCACGGCCGTCACCGACCCGTCGCAAGGCACGAGGGGGATCAGCTCCTTCATTCTCACGAAGGAGACCTCGGATCTGGAGTCGGCGCGCCGCGTCGGTGTCGGGCACGATGCGTCGTTGCCGCGCATGCCGGGGTTTCGTGCCGGGAAGAAGGAGGACAAGCTCGGCTGGCGCGCCTCGGATACGGCGGAGCTCATCATGGAGGACGTGGAGGTACCTGCCGAGAACATGCTGGGCGCCGCGGGGCAGGGGTTCGTGAATTTCATGCAGACCTTGGACGCGGGGCGGATCGGGATTGCGGCCCTTTCCCTGGGTATCGCCGAGGGCGCCTTCGAGCAGGCATTGGGATATGCCGCCGTGCGCCGTCAGTTCGGGCAGCCGATCGCGAACTTTCAGGGCGTCCAGTTTCAACTATCGGACATGGCGACGGAGATCGAGGCAGGGAAGCACCTCACATATCACGCCGCCTGGCTGGCGCAACACGAGCGTCCCTTCGGGAAGGAGGCCGCGATGGCCAAGCTGTTCTGCTCCGAGCTCGCCATGCGCGCGACCATCAAGGCCGTGCAGATTCATGGCGGGTACGGCTACACCAAGGATTATCCGGTGGAGCGCTTCATGCGCGACGCGAAGATCTGCGAGATCGGCGAAGGCACCTCGGAGATCCAGCGCATCGTCATCGCCAGACACCTGCTCCGCCAGGTTGCGGATTGAGCGCTGTAAGTCGTTGCGTTCGTTGCGGAAACCGATGGAGATCGTTAATCATTCCGCAGTGCTAACCCTTCTGTTTTTCCCCGCTCTGCCCGTAGCCGGCGAAGGCTGGCACGGGCTGAGCATCGTGTGCGTGCTGGCGACGAGTGGGCTGCTCGTCGCCGCGTACGCGCGTGCCCTCCTTCCGCTGCGCGACCTCACGATGAGCGTCGATCGCATGCCGATCCGCATGATGCTGAAGCTGCGCCTTTACTCACCCGCCGCCGCAGGCGGGCGAGCGATGGCGCACGCACTGCAGCCGGAACCGGCATGGACGATCAGCCGGAAGCGACGGGTGCCCCACCGCCTGGTTTTCCATGAAACGAGAGATTCTGATCAACGCCACCTCGCGGGAAACGCGGGTGGCCATCATCGAGGACGACGAGCTCGTTGAGCTGCTCGTTGATCGTCCGGAAGCCCGACGTATGGTCGGGGATGTGTATCTGGGGAAGGTAGACGCCGTGCTGCCGGGCATTCAGGCAGCGTTCGTGGACATCGGCACCGAGAAGAGCGCCTTTCTCCACGCGTCCGATCTCGTCTTCGGGGAAGATACCGACGAGGAGGACGACGAGGAGGACGTGGACGAGGAGGAGCGCGAGGAGGCGCGTCGCGGGCGCGCACGAGCGCCGGCCATTCAGGATGTGCTCAAGCGCGGCCAGGACATCCTCGTCCAGGTCTCGAAGGAACCCATCTCGACGAAGGGGCCGCGGGTGACCGCGCAGATCTCCCTGGCCGGGCGTTTTCTCGTGTACATGCCCTTCGCCTCACGGGTGGGCGTGAGCCGCAAGATCGGCGACCGCGCGGCACGGCAGCGGCTGCGCGAACAGGTGCAGGCCGTGCTGCCGCCGAACAGCGGCGGCGTCATCGTGCGGACGGTCGGCGAGGATGTCACGCAGGAGACCTTCGAGCGTGAGCTCACCACACTCATCAATAACTGGAAGCGGATCAAGCGCAAGACGCACTTCGTGCGGGCGCCGTCGCTGGTGCACCGCGAGACGAGTCTCACGCGTGGCCTGATGCGCGACGTCTTCAGCACCAAGGTGGAGCAGGTGACCGTGGACTCGCGCCAGGTGCATCACGAGATAACGGAGTATCTCAAGGGCATCGCGCCGGAGCTGCTGGACCGGGTGAAGCTGTACGAGGAACCGGTGCCGCTCTTCGACAAGGCGAACATCGAACACGAGATCCGCGACCTGTTCAAACGCCGGTGCGATCTGCCCTCCGGCGGGTATCTGATCATCGAACCCACCGAGGCACTGGTTTCGATCGACGTCAACTCCGGCCGGTACACGGGCAAGAAGGATCCCGAGAAGACGATCCTCAAGACCAACCTGGAGGCCGCGCGCGAGGTGGCGCGCCAGCTCCGCATGCGCGACGTCGGCGGCATCATCGTCTGCGATTTCATCGACATGGAGTCCAAGGCAAATCGCGATCGCGTGCTGCAGGAGCTGCGCACGCATCTCGGGCGCGACCGGGCGCGCACGCGAGCCTTCGCGGTGAGCGACCTCGGGCTCATCGAGATGACACGCCAGCGCGTGCGGCAGAGCCATCTGCAGAGCATGACCGAGCCGTGTCCCACGTGCCACGGCACCGGCCGCGTGTTCACGGCGGAAACCATCGTGCGGCGGGTGGAGCGCTCGGTGCGGCGGATGGGCGTCGAGGGACGCCGCGAGAACCTGATCGTGAAGCTCCACCCGGACGTGGCCATGTACGTGCTGGAGCACGAGCGCGACCTGTTGAAGAAGCTGGAGAAAACTGCCGGTTTCGCGCTGGAGCTGCGCGACGATCCGCTGCTTCGCCCAGACGAGTTCAAGCTCGTGGTAAAGTCGGCCGGCCGCGATGTAACCCAGCAGTACGCGGTGGCCTAGCGTTGGCCGGGCCAGCAGTTGACTAAGCTCTGACGCGGGGCTACTTTAACAGGTTCCACATACGTGACTCGAGAGCTCTTTTCCATGGCTTACGCAATCATCAAGACCGGCGGCAAGCAGTTTCGTGTCGAGCCGGGCCGTACCTATCGCATCCCGTCGCTCGTGGGCGATGCGGGGGCGGAAGTCGAATTCAACGACGTGCTCCTTGGTGCCGACGGCGGGCAGGTGCGTACTGGCGTGCCCACCCTGAACGGCGCCCGCGTCACCGGTGAGATCGTTCGACATGGCCGCGGCGAGAAGATCGTCGTCTTCAAGCAGAAGCGCCGGAAGAACTACGCGCGCAAGCGCGGCCACCGGCAGGGCTTCACGGAAGTGAAGATCACCGATATCCAGCTCGGTTGAGCGGAGAGCGATCATGGCACACAAGAAGGGCGTGGGCTCCTCGCGCAACGGCCGCGACAGCAACCCGAAATATCAGGGTGTGAAGAAGTTCGGCGGCGAACGCGTTCGCGCCGGCAACATCATCATTCGCCAGGACGGCACCCGGGTGCATCCCGGCAACAACGTCGGCCTCGGCTCCGACTACACCATCTATGCGCTCATCGACGGGGTGGTGAAGTTCGAGCACAAGAGCAAGACGCGGCTCAAGGTGAGCGTTTACGCGCCGCAGCCACAGGCCGCAACCAGCGTGGCCTGACGTCTCGCTTGGTACTGCACGGAGGCCTCCGCCATGGCGGAGGCCTCTTCGTTTGATCACTGGTATTGGCCCGATAGAAACGGACCCGCTGCTCCAGCATGCGCGGCGCAGTGCTCGAGCTATGTGAGCACCGCCCGGATGCCATCGAGCGTCTGTCTCGCTACGGGCGATGATAGTCCGGAGGCAGCGTCCGGTACCGCTGCTCCAGAAGATCCTGCCGCGTGGGCACCATCATCTCGCGCCCGCGGATGAAGACGTGCTCCGGCTGCGTCGCGAACTCGAATGGATCGCCTGACCACACCACCACGTCGGCATCCTTGCCGACATCGAGCGACCCCACGCGGTCGCTGACGCCGAAAACCTCTGCCGGCGTGAGAGTGATTGCGCGCAGCGCCGCATCCCGGTCCATCCCGTACGCGACGGCGTTGCCAGCCTCGAATCGTACGTTGCGCACATTGAACGCCTCCTCGTCGCCCCCGCCGGCATTGCCGATCAGTACGACCGGCACTCCCGCGCGGGCTAGCACCCCGGCGTTCTCCTGGCGTGCGCCCAGTTCCGCAAAGCTGTTCGGAATGTTGTTCATCGCGCCGGTGAGCACCGGAACCTTCGCGGCCGCGAGCCGGTCAGCCACCATCCAGGCCTCGGCGCCGCCCGCGATGATGAGTTTGAGGCCGAAATCGTTCGCGAGCTTCAGGGCGCTCTCGATGTCGCTCGACTTGTCGGCCTCGACGAGCAGCGGCAGACGACCCTGGATCACGGGGATGAGCGCCTCCAGATCCAACCGCGTCGCGGCGAAGGGACGCGTCTGTGCCCGGTCATAGTCCGCGCGCCGCCGCGCGTACGTACGGGCATCGTCCAGCACCTCGCGCAGGCGCAGCAGGAGCTCACCGCGTGATGCGGCGACGCCCCGCTGTGGCGCTCCCACATACGTCACCACGGCCACCGGCGCGCGCATCACCATGTCGGCCGCCGAGCCATTGACGAGGTGAATCACGGCGGCCTGTCCCGAGATCAGCCCGCCCTGCGGCAGGATCATCACCGACGTGATCCCGCCGTCGCGTGCCGGTGGGATCAGCACCGACGTCGGATTGAGGCCGTCCCACACGGAGAACGCGGCGGCAATCTGATCATGCCCGCGCGCCGAGTAATCGCGGGTCGTCGAGACCGCGCCGATCTCCTGGACGCCCAGCTCCGTCGCGGCGTTGAACAGGCCCGGCGTCACGATCTTGCCCGTGGCGTCAATCCGTTGTGCGCCCGGCGGAATGGCGATGTTCGCCCCCACGCCCGCCACCTTGCCGTCGCGGAGCAGCACGGTGCCGTGATCGATGGGCGCTCCGCTCACCGGATACACCTTGCCGCCGGTGATCGCGACGGTCTGCGCGCCCGCGGGCGCCCCGGTCAGGACTACTGCCAGCGCCGCGGCGGCCGCCGTCCAGGTCCAATACTGGCGCATCAGCGCGTTCCTCCACGGTTCTCCGGTACGAAGCCGAGCTCGAAGTCAGTGCGCCACTGGTGTGCGGGATCCAACCGATCGTACAGCATGGCTCCATCCACCCACACCTTCTCCGCGCGCGAGTACACGCTGAACGGGTCGCCCGACCAGAGCACGACATCGGCATTCTTGCCCGTCTGAATGGAGCCGATGCGATCGTCGAGGCCGAGGGCCCACGCAGGATTGATCGTCAGCCAACGGATCGCCTCATCCTCCGAGATGGGCACCCCGATGCGATTGCCCTCCGCCATGGCCTTGGCCGCCTCCTGATTCAGCCGCTGCTCGCCCGAGGCGTCGTCCGAGTGGACGATCGCGCGCACACCCGCCCGGTCCATGAGCGCGATGTTGCCGCGCACCGCATCCGCGGCCTCCAGCTTGAATGCTCCCCAGTCCGCCCATGCCGAAGCGGCGATGCTGTCGCGCGCGAGCAGGTCGGCGATCTTGTAGCCCTCCACCACGTGGTGGAACGAGCGAATCTTGTAGCCAAACTCGTTCGCGATGTCGATCATCTGCGCCATTTCGTCGGCGCGGTAGCAGTGGTTGTGGACGAGAATGTTGCCGCGCAGCACTTCGGCCAGCGTTTCCAGCCCGAGGTCGCGCGCCGGCGGGTCGCCCTGATGCGTCTGATTCCATTTGTCCCACTGCCGGCGATACCGCTCCGCCTGGATCCAGGCGGCGCGATAACCCGCCACGTTGCCCATGCGCGTGGAGGGACCGCGATTGGCGTACACGCGCTTCGGGTTCTCGCCGCACGCCATCTTCAGCCCGTACTTGGCACCGGGAAATTTCATCTCCTGCACCGTGCGCGCGGGCACCACCTTGAGCACCACGCTTCGGCCGCCGATCAGGTTGGCGGAGCCGGGGAGCACCTGGATGGTGGTGACGCCGCCGGCCAGGGTGCGGGGCAGCTGCGGATCCTGCGGCCAAACCGAGTGCTCCACCCAGACGTTGGCGGTCACGGGATTCGTGGCCTCGTTCACGTCATCGGTCTCCGCGCCGGGATCCCCCGGGGCAGCGCCGGCGGCAATATGCGAATGCGTATCGATGATCCCCGGCGTCACGTACTTCCCCGTCCCGTCGATCACGACCGCATCCGCGGGTGCCTCCACGGCGGTGCCCACGGCGGCGATCTTGCCACCCTGGAGCAGCACGGCGCCGTTGTGAATGGCCGGCCCGGCGGCGGTGAGGATCGTCACGTTACGGATGACCGTCGGCCGCGAGGGTGCGGGACGATACGTGCTCGGGAAGGGATCGGCGTTGGGAATCGACACCCCACCTGGACCGGCGATGGTCCCGCGCGCGCTGTCGCGCGGCGCGGCGGCGGCTGTGCTGGACGGCGCGGGGGCGGAGGCACTCGCGCGTCCCGCTCGCGTGGCCTGGGAGCAGGCCATGGCGACGATAGCGACGAGCGCCGGCGCGAGGGCGCGAGGGCGTATCACGAAGTCGTTCCTCCTTGAAGGGAAGGGACAGCGAACTGCGGTAGGCGCAACGTAGACCATCACCGGCTCGCTGGCCAGACCGCGCGAGCACCGCCGAAAGCTGGCGGAATCCCGGCCTCACATCGAGAGGAGGCGCACGTCATCCGAGCAGATACCGTCCACGCCGATGTGCGCGAGCCGAGCGGCGTTCGTCGCATCGTTCACCGTCCAGGCGATGACCCGTCCGCCAGCGGCGTGCACGGCATCCACCAGGGCTGGCCGGATGATGCGCCAGTCAGGCCACAGGTCGATCGCGGAGACCGCGCGCATGGTGGCCACGGGGTCCGGAGGGAGCCGCTCCAACAGGATGCCCCGCCGGAGCCGCGGGGCGAGCACCGCCGCGCGCGCGATGCTTCCTGCATCGAAGCTGTGCAATGCACAGGTGGCGCGGGAGCGCCGCACCACCTCGACCACCGCGGCCTCGATGCCCGCCCCCTTGAGCTCCACGTAGAGGCGCGCGCGCCCCTGCACGAAGTCCAGCACTTCGGCGAGTGTGGGGATGGAGAATCCCGGAGCGAGCGCCAGGCCGCGCAATGCGCTCCACGGCAGCTCGTTGAGCGCGCGACCCTGATATGACGAATCCGCCACGCGCTCGAGAGTGGCGTCGTGATGTACAACCACCACCCCATCGGAGGAGGTGTGCACGTCGAGCTCGATGGCATCGGCACCGCGCTCGAGGGCACGCTCGAACGATGGCAGCGTGTTCTCGAGAAGCTCTCGGGGTGCTCCGCGATGGCCGATCCGCTCGACGGGCAGCGAGCTCGTACCGGCCCGGGTACCCGACGTGATGCCCATGGGCGTGTATATTCACCGCCGCGACCGGCTCACGGAAGGCGCGCGTGCTCATCACCTTAACGATTCTCCCTCCGGCGGCGTCTACCGGCTGTCCCCGAATGACTGAAGTCACGCGGAGCGATGATGGCGCGACCGACCTGGAGCTCATTGCGCGGTGGAGGGCCGGCGACGAGCACGCGGCCACCCAGCTGGTGGAACGGCATGCCCCGGCGCTGGCGCGTTTTGCCTCGAGCGTTGGCGTCCGCGACGACATCGAGGAGCTGGTGCAGGATACGTTCGTCCGTGCTTTCCAGTCGCTCGAGGGATTTCGTGGCGACAGCTCCTTCCGAACCTGGCTCTTCACGATCGAGCGCCGGCTGCTGCTGGACCGGCATCGCGCTCAACGCCGGCGCCGCGATCGGGTAGAGGTGCGGGAGGGCGATATTGCCACCGAGTACGACGCCCTCGACTCGATGATGGCGGACGAGGCGGGCGCCCGGGTACGCACGGCGGTGGAGCAGCTGTCGCCGATGCAACGCGAGGTGTTCACCCTTCGGGTGACCGAAGGACTGTCGTACAAGGAGATCGCCGGCGTGGTCGGCACGACGGAAGGTGCGGCGCGGGTGCACTATCACAACGCGATGCGCGCCGTCAAGGAGTTTCTCGATGATTGACTGTCCCAATGCGGAGATGCGCGATCGCCTTCCGGAGCTGGCGATGGAGCGACTCGGGCCGCACGAGCGCGTCGCACTGGTCGCGCACGTGGCGGAATGCGCGGCCTGCGCCGCGGAGTTCGCGCTGCTGCGCGAGTGCCGCCGCGTTCTCGGCCGGAGTGTTCGCGTCGACAGCGCGCGCGTGGCACGCGCGGTCGCGGCGCAGACGCTGCACGGCGGCACCGCTCGTCGAACTCCGGGTTCGCGTGCGTGGGCCTGGAGCGGTTGGCGTGCTGCCGCGGCGGTGCTGGTCATCGCGGGTGGCGCATCGCTCACGACCATCTATGCCATCCGTGGCCGTCGGGACGCCGGCAGCGAGCATTCTTCGACGCTCTCGTCGGTGCCGCTCGAAAATGCGATCGCCGGGCCATCGACGCTGGCGAAGGCATCGGCCAGCGCGGCTGTTCAGGACGCTACCGAGCACCCGACGCGGCCCAGCGCCGAGGCGGCGGACACGGAACTCTCGATCGGCGGTGGCGTGAGCGACCTCAGTGAGGTGGAGCTGCGCGCGCTCCTGGACGAGATGGGAAAAGTGGACGCGCTGCCGCCGGCGGAACCAGAACCCGTGATCGTTCGGGTGACGAGCGCACCGCCGGGAGATACGGAATGATGAGATCAGGGTGGGTGATGTTGGCGCTTGCATCGCTGGCGGCGGTCTCGCCGGTCGCAGCGCAGCGGCCGGCGCGAGGCAACGTGCCCTCGCCGCCGGAGTCCCGCCTGGGCGAGAACGCGCAGGGACGGCAGGCGCTGCAGCGACAGGTGCGCCAGCGCTTCTGGGCGCTCACGCGCGACCGCGTGGGGCTGAGCAACGATCAGATGCGCAAGCTCGCGCCGGTGAATCAGCGCTTCGAGAAGGAACGGCACGGCATTCTGCGGGAGGAGCGCGAAACGCGGACCGCGCTGCGCCGCGCGCTGCTCGACTCCAGCAAACTGGACCAGCGCGCGATCGCCGACCATCTCGATCGCATGATGCAGCTGCAGCATCAACGGCTGGATCTCGTGGAACGCGAGCAGAAAGAACTGGCGCAGTTCATGTCGCCATCACAGCGTGCGCGGTACATGGCGCTGCAGGAGCAGATGCGCCGGCGCGTGGAGCAGATTCGCCGTCGCCCTCCGGCCGCGCCGGACTCGCGCTGAGCCGTTGAGGGCGGACTCCGCGCCGGCTACATTGCGCCTGGCGCCCGGGTGGCGGAATTGGTAGACGCAGGGGACTCAAAATCCCCCGACAGGCGACTGTCTTGCGGGTTCGAGTCCCGCCCTGGGCATTCACTCGCTCTTTCGGTTGGGCGCCGATCCCGGCCGCCGCCGCACGATCCTCCGACGCCATGGCAACCTACAAGTTCGCGAAAGTCCCCTCCTCCGGCGAGCGCATCACCTACGAGAAGGAGGTGCTCGGCGTTCCCGATCACCCCATCATCCCGTACATCGAAGGCGACGGCACCGGTCCGGATATCTGGCGTGCGTCCGTGCGGGTGTTCGATGCCGCGGTGGAGCGTGCGTACGGTGGTGCCCGTCGGGTGCAGTGGATGGAGGTTTTCGCCGGCGAGAAGTCGTTCAAGGCCTTCAACGACTGGCTGCCGCAGGAGACGGTGGATGCGATGCAGGAATTTCGCGTGTCCATCAAGGGACCCCTCACGACGCCCGTAGGGGGCGGCATCCGCTCGCTGAACGTCACGCTGCGGCAAGTGCTGGATCTCTACGCCTGCATCCGCCCGGTACGCTACTTCGAGGGCGTCGGCAGTCCCATGAAGCAGCCGGAAAAGCTCGACGTGGTCATCTTCCGCGAGAATACGGAGGACGTCTACGCCGGCATCGAGTGGAAGGCCGGATCGCCCGAAGCCCGCAAGGTGCGGGACTTTCTCGTCCGGGAGTTCGGCGTCCACATCCGCGAGGAGTCGGCCATCGGGGTGAAGCCCATGTCCGAGGTGGGCTCCAAGCGGCTGGTGGAGATGGCCATTCGTTATGCGCTCAAGCACTGCCGCCCCTCCGTCACGCTGGTGCACAAGGGAAACATCATGAAGTTCACGGAGGGCGCCTTCCGGGATTGGGGGTACGAGGTGGCCCGGTCGAGGTTCCCTGATTCGGCGGTCACGGAGGCGGACCTCGCGAAGGGCGGTGCCAACGCGCGAGCCGACGCGGTGATCATCAAGGATCGCATCGCCGACTCGATGTTCCAGCAGCTACTCCTCAGACCCGATGAGTATTCGGTGATCGCGACGCCGAACCTGAACGGCGACTACCTGTCGGATGCGGCGGCAGCCGAGGTGGGCGGCCTGGGGATCGCGCCCGGGGGTAACGTGGGCGACGGCCTCGCGGTGTTCGAGGCGACGCACGGCACGGCTCCGAAGTACGCCAATCTCGACCGGATCAATCCCGGAAGCGTCATCCTCTCGGGCGCGATGATGTTCGAGTACATGGGCTGGGACGAGGCGGGCAAGCTGGTGGAGCGCGGCCTCGAGAACGCCATCAAGTCGCGACGGGTAACCTACGACCTGGCGCGACAGATGCCCGGTGCAACGGAAGTCTCCACGTCGGAGTTCGGCAATCAGATCATCAAGAGCATGTCGGCGTAGTCGAACCCGCCGGCGGCTCTCCACTCCCTCATTCCGCAATGACGCTCGCCCTTGCCGTTCGGGCCGCCGACTTCAGCGCGCTCGATACTCCACTGCTCGTGCTCGCGCTGCCGTCGGGCGCCGGGATGGACGACACCCTCGGCGTACTCGATCGGCGTCTGGGTGGCGTGCTCCGCCGCACCCTGGAGCGGCGCGAATTCCGCGGTGGCCGCGACGAGTTGCTGCACCTGTCCAGCGCCACCCCGGGAGTCGAGCGCGTGCTCCTGGTCGGCATGGGGGCGGCAACCGACCGCCCGACGGCACTCCGGCGCGCGGGGGCGCTGGGCGCGCGCCAGGGCACCAAGATGGGCACGGGCCGGCTCGCGTTCCATGCGGGGGGGCTGAGCGAGATAGAGGCGGAGGCAGTAGCCGATGGGCTCATCGCCGGCGCCTGGGATTTCAAGGAGCTCAAGTCCGCGCCCCCCTCGGACGAGCAACGCGCGTCGCTCGACGAGGCCGTGATTCTCGCCAGCGAGGTCGCGGTCGCTGAGCGGGGAGTCGGCGTCGGCCGGGCGATCGGAGAGGGTACTTCGCTCGCGCGCCGGCTGGGGATGCTGCCCGGCAACATCTGCACCCCGGACTATCTTGCCAGTACCGCACGCGAGCTCGGCCAGCGCCACGGCATGCAGGTGACAGTGCTGGGCCGCGCGGAAATGCAGCGCGAGAAGATGGGATGCTTCCTGGCAGTGGCACAAGGCACGCCCCAGGAGCCACATCTCATCGTGCTCGAGCACCGGCGCGGTCCGGCGGGCGGAAAACCGATTGGTCTGGTGGGCAAGGGGCTCTGCTTCGATTCGGGGGGCATCTCGATCAAGCCCGCGCAGGGAATGGAGTGGATGAAGTTCGACATGTGCGGCGCGGCGGGCGTGCTGGGCGCGATGGAGACCATCGGCCGGCTGTCGCTCCCGGTGAACGTGGTCGGCCTCATCGGAACCACGACGAACATGCCCTCCGGAACGGCCATGAACCCCGGCGACGTGGTGCAGGCGAGCAACGGGAAGTACGTCGAAATCATCAACACCGATGCGGAGGGGCGGTTGGTGCTTGCCGACGTGCTGGCGTACGCTCGTCGATTCGAGCCTGCCGCGGTGCTGGACGCGGCGACCCTGACGGGTGCCTGTGTAATCGCGCTCGGCCATACCGCCACGGGAGTGATGGGCACCGACGAGGCACTGGTGCAGGAGGTGCTCACAGCCGGAAAGCGAGCCGGCGAACCGGGCTGGCCGCTGCCGTTGTGGGATGATTACAAGGAGCTGATCAAGTCCGACGTCGCGGACATCAAGAACTCCGGAGGCCGGCCGGCGGGCACCATCACGGCGGCGCTCTTCCTCAAGGAGTTCGTGGACGCCTATCCGTGGGTACACCTGGACATCGCGGGCACGGCGTATACCGAGTCGGATCTGGGCACGATTCCACGGGGGCCTACCGGCGTTCCGGTGGGTACCTTTGTGGCGTTCGTGCGCGGACGCGCCCACTGACCGGAGCGCGCGTGCGCTGGTGGTGGCGAGTGGCGCTCGGCCTCGCGGCCGGGGCCGTGGCCCACCAGTCTGCGCGTGCGCAGGTGGATACCGCTCGCGCGCACCGGGATACCACGCGAGCACGGCGAGATACCGCGGCGATTGTGATCCCCACACGAACGCTCCCGGATTCGATGCTGCGCGACACGCTGGCGAAGCGCGATTCTCTGCGGGCGGCAAAGCCCCCCCGGCAGCCGCGCGACAGCATCAAAGCGCCGATCGCCAGAGCGGAGGCACCGCGGCCGGTGGAGATCGGCGGCGCGTACGTGTGGGATCGCGCCGCACTCTTTGCCAGCGGCGCCATCACATTGCAGGACCTACTGGATCGCATCCCGGGCATCACGGGACTGCGCGCCGGCTGGCTCGCGGCGCCGATGGCGTCAAGCTACCTGGGCGACGTGCGGCGCGTGCGCGTGTTTGTGGACGGCATCGAATACGATGAGCTGGACCCACGGACGGGCGGCGTCCTCGACCTCACCCAGGTGCAGCTCTGGACCTTCGAGGAACTGCGCATCGAGCGCGGCGCCACCGAGGTGCGCGTGTATGCGCGCACCTGGCGCGTCGACCGGACCACACCCTACACGCGCACGGATATATCGACGGGCGACCAGCAGACGAATCTCTACCGCGGCTACTTTGGCCGACGTTATCAACACGGCGAGAATCTGCAGCTGGCCGCCCAGCAGTACGGCACCACGCCGCCCCTGCGGTCGAGCGCCAGCAGCGACCAGCTCTCGCTGCTTGGGCGGCTGGGGTGGGCAGGCCGCGGGTGGAGCCTCGATGCGTTCGCGTTGCGCGCCAACCGCCATCGCGGCATGCTGCAGGGACAATCCACCACCGGCGCCGTCGAACCGGACTCGATCCCGTCGTTGGAGTCCACGCGCACCGACGCATACGTGCGCGCCGCTGTCGGAGATCCGGAGCAGGGGCCCTGGCTGCAGCTGATGGCGGGCGCTCTGAAGTACGATCTCGGACCGAAGAAGAATGAGAACGCCTTCGGCACCGCGACGCCAGACACCGGCGCGAGCCGCGACACGTCGCTCTTCCGTTCCCAGTACGTGCTCACCGGTGGCTTCAACCGCTGGGGCGTGCAGCTCAGCGCGGCGGAGCGGCTCCGGGTGCAGAATGGCCGGCGGCTCTGGACGCCCTCGGCGCGCGCCAGCTTCAGCTCGGGAATCCTCAGCGTGAATGCGTTCGCGGAGGGACTCGGTCCCGACTCGCTCTCGCGCGCCGAGGTCACCGGCCAGATCGCGCCGCTCCCGTTCGTGAGCTTTCTTGGCAGCCTTGGCCTCGGCAGCGAGAAGCGGATTGGGGGCGGCAGAATGAACACACGCATTGCCCGTATGGAGGCCGGAGTGCGCCTCGCGCATCTCTGGGTGACGGGAGGAATCATCCGTCGCGACAGCACCGCACTCGGCGCACCGCGGGTGTTCAACGACAGCCTGCAGCCGTCGCGCGAGGGGGCGGTCACCGGCATCATCTCAACAGTTCGGGGAACGATCTACCAGGCTCTCAAGGCCGACGTGAGCGCCATTCGCTGGAGCGATTCGTTGGGGTTTTATCGTCCGCAGTACGAGACCCGCAGCGAGCTGTACGTCCGAAGCAGTTGGCTCAGCCGATTCCCCAGCGGCAACTTCGGAGTGCTCGCCTCGCTGCAGCACGAGTACCGGTCGTCGGTTCACTTCCCGGTGATAGCCGCCGGGGAGCTCACATCCATCCGGGTGAGCGATGCGCGCAGCCTTTCCTTCCTGCTCGAGATTCGGGTGGTCAGCGCGGTGCTGTCGTATCAATTCCGCAATCTGCTGGGGCAGCCATATCAGACCATTCCCGGGTTCCTGATGCCGCGCCAAACCCAGTTCTACGGCGTCCGGTGGGAGTTTTGGAATTGACAATCTCGTTGAAGCACCGTAACTTAGCAGCTTGGCCATGATACGGAGCATGACCGGGTTCGGAGCGGCGGAGGGCATCGTAGGCGGTGCACAGGTGGCCGTCGAGGTGCGCTCCGTGAATCACCGGTTCTTCAATCCCACCATCAAGCTGCCGTCGCGCTACGCGCGTTGGGAGGGGGACGTCCGCGAGGCGCTGCGACGCGGGGTCACTCGCGGCCACGTGACGTTGAGCGCGCGCGTGGAGCAGGCGCCGACCGCCGATATGATCGACGAGCGCCGCTTCGCGGCCTACGTGAGTCAGCTGCGCGAACTGCAGCAGAAATATGGCCTGGCCGAGGAGCTCGACATCGCAACGGTGCTGCGGCTTCCGGATGTGCTGGCAAGCGATCAGGAGAGTGCCGAGACCGGGAGTGCGCCGGAGCTGGTCGCGATTGTGAACCGCGCCGTGGCCGCGATGGATGCGATGCGTGTGGCGGAAGGCGAGCGGCTTGCCGACTATCTCCGCGAGCGTCTCGCGGTGATTCGGTCCTCGATGGAGCGTATCGCGGAGCGGGCGCCGGGACGTCTCGTCGAACAGCGCGACCGATTGCGCGCGGCAGTGCGGCAGCTCGCCGACGAGGCGGCCGTGGATGAACAGCGGCTGGCGCAGGAGATCGCGCTGCAGGCGGACCGGCTGGATGTCAGCGAGGAGATGGATCGGTTCCGCTCGCATCTGCATGCGTTCGAGACCACGCTGCGGACGGGGAATGGGGACGGAGTGGGGAAGCGCCTGGGCTTTCTGCTCCAGGAACTGCTGCGCGAGACGAACACGACGGGGAGCAAGGCGAACGACGCCGCCATGTTGCGTGACGTGCTGGCCATCAAGGAGGAGTTGGAGCGGATCCGTGAGCAGGTGGAGAATCTCGAGTGAGCGCCTTTCCCGTCATCCTCTCGGCGCCGTCGGGAGGGGGCAAGACGACGATCGCACGGGCACTGCTGCAGCGGCGAAATGATGTGGGCTATTCGGTATCGTGCACGACACGCGCACCGCGGCCAGGGGAGCTGGAAGGGCGGGACTACTACTTTCTCACGCGCGCGGAGTTCGTGCGTCGACGCGAGGCGGGGGAGTTCGCCGAATCCGCGGAGGTGCACGGCAACCTGTACGGAACCCTGCGCACGGAAGTGCGTAGAGTCATGGATTCCGGGCGGCACGTGATCATGGACATCGACGTCCAGGGCGCTCTGCAGTTCACGCGTGCGTTCCCGGATTCCGTGACTATCTTCGTCCTGCCGCCCACGGCGGAGGTGTTGCTGGAACGGCTGCGGCAACGCCAGACGGAGTCGCGCGAGCAACTGGCGCGACGACTCCTGTCGGCCTTGCAGGAGCTGCAATCGATCGAGCAGTACCAGTACATCGTCGTCAATGACGATCTGGAGCAGTCCATCCACCGCGTGTCGTCGATCATCGATGCCGAGGTGGTGAGCCGGCAGCGCGTGGCCGGGCTGCGCCACCAGGTGGCGAGGCTGGTGGAGCGGTTGGAAGCGGAGATCGACAACCAGTAGGCGAGCGCGAGCCCGTCGAGTCCACAACACACACCGAGACGTATCATGCGAGTGTTCACCCCGAGCGACATCGTGGGCCCCAACAAGGCCACCAACAAATATCTCAGCGTGCTCATTGCGGCGAAGCACGCGCGCGTACTCAACGAGTTCCCGCGCGACCGCTCGTCTTCCCGCGAGAAGAAGCTCACGACGCGCTCGCTCGAGGAGCTCGCCCTGGGCGACATCGAGTATCGCGTGGTGCCGCGCCGGCGCGCCGAGTAGGCATCGCCGGCCCATCCCTCACCGCGCCGGACCACGGCCCGCGCCAGATCGCATGCGTCCCTACCAAGGCCGGCGCGTCCTTCTCGGTGTCACCGGAGGGATTGCGAGCTACAAATCCGCCTGGATCGCTCGCCTGTTGGCCAAGGCGGGCGCCCTGGTGGACGTGGTGATGACGCCTGCCGCGACCGAGTTCATCGCGCCACTCACCTTCGAGGCGCTTATCGGCCGTGCCGTGCATACGGATCTGATCGCCGCCGGACGTGCGCTGGACCACATCCATCTGGCGCACGACGCGGAGGTCATCGTGGTGGCGCCCGCCACGGCTGACTTCCTGGCGCGCGCGGCCAGTGGGCAGGCGAACGATCTGCTCACGGCGGTGCTGCTGGCCAGCACCGCCCCGGTGCTGCTAGTGCCGGCGATGAACGACCGCATGTGGGCGCACGGGCAGACGCAACGAAACGTCAAGCATCTGCGGGAACTGGGCTACAGCGTGCTCGAGCCGGACGAGGGCGCTCTGGCCGCCGGCGAGGGGAGCGGCCCCGGGCGGATGCCCGATCCCGAGCACATCGTACCGCATGTCGGCCGACTGCTGGAACAGGGGTCGCTGCTGGCCGGCCGAACAGTGCTGGTCACGGCCGGACCCACCCGCGAATCGATGGACCCGGTGCGGTTCATCTCAAATCACAGCAGCGGCAGGATGGGCGTGGCCGTCGCGGCGGCCGCGTGGCGGCGAGGAGCGCGCGTGCGACTCATCGCGGGGCCGCTCTCGGTACCGGTGCCCGTCGGGATCGAAACGCAACAGGTGGAGACCACCCAGCAGATGGCCGACGCCGTGCAAGGAGCGCTGCCGGATGCCGACGTCCTGGTGATGGCGGCTGCACCCGCCGATTTCCGGCCGGCGCGCGCCGCCGCCAACAAGGTGCGGAAGACGGCGACGCCAGCGCCCATCGCGCTCGAGCCGACCCCGGATATCCTGCGCAGCACGCGAGAGGCGCGACGGGCGGGCGCCGTGATCGTAGGCTTCGCGCTCGAGACCGAGAATGCGGTTGCGAGCGGTCGATCGAAGCTTGCGGCGAAAGAGCTCGATCTCATCGTCGTAAACGACGCCACCGAGCCAGGCGCGGGATTCAGCGTGGACACCAACCGGGTGACGCTGCTGTCTCGGGACGGCGCGGCGGAGGAGTTGCCGTTGCTATCGAAGACCGAGGTGGCCGATGCGATCCTCGATCGGGTGGAGGTCCTGTTGAATGGACGACGCTAGGGAGCAGCTCCGCCGCTACCTCGAGCAGCGGCGCGAGCTGGGCGAGCGCGAGCTGGTGCTTGATGATCTCTCGGTAGAGGAAGTGCTGCGCCTCATTGGCGCCCTGCCGCGCCGGACCGGGCCCGTCGCGCCGGAGCGCAGCATCGAGATTCCGGGGCGGGTCGCGCGGCCGGGCGATCAGTCGGCCAGCCAGCGGTCGACGGCGGGACCCGTCTCGGATTGGCGGGAGGCGCTGCGGGCCGCCGGCGCCAGTCCCACGGCGGCTTCTCCCGCTGAGCCTGCGCCCGCGCCACCTGAGCCGGCGCACAAGGGCACCGGCGCGAAACGCGCCGGTGCACCAGAGGCGTTCACGCGAATGGCAACTGGAGATCTGGGCGACCTGGCGCCCATGGGCCTGGCGGTTGGTGCGGCCTCGCGTGAGCTGTTCGGCGGGGTGGGTCCAGCCCTCGAAAGTCTGGCTGATGTCGCTGCGGCCGTGGCGACGTGCACGCGATGCCCGCTCCACTCGACGGCGATCAGCCCCGTGCCGGGTGAGGGCAGTCCGCAGGCAGCGCTCATGCTCGTGGGCGAAGCACCCGGTGCCCGGGAGGACGAGACTGGGCGGCCGTTCGTGGGTCCCGCGGGCCAGCTGCTGACGAAGATCCTGGCGGCCATCGAGTTGACGCGCGAGGACGTCTTCATCTGCAACGTGATCAAGCATCGCCCCCCGGCCAACCGCAACCCGCGGCCGGAGGAGATCACGGCGTGCAGTCCGTATCTGGTGCGGCAGATCGAGCTGATCCGGCCACGGGTGATTCTCGCGCTCGGCACGTTCGCCGCGCAGACGTTGTTGGAGACGACGCTTTCCATAGGCAAGCTTCGCGGCCAGATTCACCGGTACTACGGCGTGCCGCTGATCGTCACTTACCACCCGGCCGCCCTGCTCCGTAACGGCGCGTGGAAGCGCCCGACCTGGGAAGATGTCAAGCTCGCCCGTCGAGTACTCGATCGCGCCGTCCCCGGCGCGTGACCCCTTCCGCGACCGCCGTCCTCCATACTCCGAGGATGCGGAGCAGGCGGTGCTGTCCGCGATGTTGATGGATCAGGATGCCGTGCTGCGTGCCACCGAACACGTGGACGACACGATGTTCTACGCCGAGCGGCATCGGCGGATATTCCGGGCGATGATCGCGCTCACCGAGCGCGGCGCGGTGGTGGATCCGCTGACGCTCTCCGACGAGCTGGGGCGTCGCGGCGAGCTGGAGGCGTCCGGCGGGAAGGAGTACATCGGCTTTCTGGTCGATGTGGTGCCCACGGCGGCGAACATCGACTATCACGCGCAGATCGTGAAGGAGAAGGCGCTGCGCCGGCGTCTGATCGAGGTCTCCACGTTCATCGTCCAGGAAGCGTTCGAGGGCCAGCAGACGGCGTTCGATCTGATCGACGATGCGGAATCCCGCATCTTCCAGGTGGCACAGGCGCGCGCGCGCGAAGGATTCACCCGCATCAAGGAGCTGTTGTGGCCGACGATGGAGCGCATCGAGTCGCTCCAGCACGGCGGTCAGACCGTGACCGGAGTACCCACCGGCTTCAGTGATCTGGACGAGTACACGTCGGGGTTCCAGCCCGCGGACCTCATCATCGTGGCGGCGCGTCCGTCGATGGGGAAAACGGCCTTCACCCTCAACGTCGCCCAGCACGCGGCCATCGAAGCACAGATCCCAGTCGCGTTCTTCTCCTTGGAGATGAGCAAGGCCTCGCTGGTGCAGCGCATGCTGACCTCGGAAGCGCGCATCGATGCCCAACGCCTGCGCAAGGGAATGCTCCGCGACGACGATTTTCCGCGTCTCGCGCGCGCCGCCGGCATCTTAAGTTCCGCCCCGGTATGGATCGACGATACCCCGGGCATCACGCTCCTCGAGATGCGCTCCAAGGCGCGCCGCCTGAAGGCCGATGCGGGCATCGGGCTGGTGGTGGTGGATTACCTGCAGCTCATGCAGGGGCCGTCCAACTCCGAAAGTCGACAGCAGGAGGTCAGCCAGATCTCGCGCGGGCTGAAGGCCCTCGCGAAGGAGCTGAGCGTGCCCGTGGTCGCGCTGTCGCAGCTCTCGCGCGCCCCCGAGCAGCGCACGGGGGATCACAAGCGTCCGCAGCTCTCGGATCTGCGGGAATCCGGGGCCATCGAGCAGGATGCCGATCTGATCATGTTCCTGTACCGCCAGGAGTACTACGACGGGCCGGTGGACAAGGACGGCAACTCGCTGGAAGGAAAGGCCGAAGTGATCGTCTCGAAGCAGCGCAACGGACCGACGGGCATCGTCAACCTCTTCTTCCACAAGCAGTACACGCGCTTCGAGAGCTACTCCAAGCGGCAGGGAGAGTAGCACCGCGTCATCCCAGAGAGAATGGACAGCGAGCGACGCACGGCGGCGCGGCCATTACCTTTCGATGATGCCCCGCTCCTCTCGCGCTCTCCGCTGACGCCGATGCCAAAGACGAAGACGGCCTATCGCTGCACCGAGTGCGGCGCCGAACACGCCAAGTGGGCGGGCCGCTGTGACGGCTGCGGCGAGTGGAACACACTCGCGGAGGAGATGGCGGCGCCCAGAGTCGCCGCTGCCGGCGGGGCCGCCCGGCGCATGGGCGGCGCACGCACGCTGGCCGAAGGAGGCAGCGTTGTGCCGACGCCGAAGCTGCGCGACGTCTCCGGCTCCGAGGCGCGCCGCTGGACGACGGGGCTCGGCGAGTTCGACTTCGTGCTGGGCGGGGGGATCGTGCCCGGATCGATGATTCTCATCGGAGGGGAGCCCGGCATCGGAAAATCGACGCTGCTGCTTCAGGTGGCGGCGCGGTTGGAGGGCGAGCATCATCGCACCCTGTACGCGTCGGGCGAGGAATCGCCGCTGCAGGTGAAGTTGCGGGCGGATCGTCTGGACGCTGATGCGGGAGCCGTGGAGCTCCTCAGTGAGACGAATCTCGAGACCGTACTCGCCACCGCCGCGGCTGCGGATCCCGCGGTGCTCGTCGTGGACTCCATCCAGACCGTCTTCACGGGTGACCTGGAGGGCGCACCGGGCAACGTGGGGCAGGTACGCGAGTGTGCCGCGCGATTGATGCGCTTCGCCAAGGAGAGCGGCACCACCGTTTTCGTGGTGGGGCACGTCACGAAGGGCGGCGGCATTGCCGGCCCGAAGACCCTGGAGCACATTGTCGACACGGTGCTGTACTTCGAGGGCGAGAGCACGCTGGACCATCGCGTGCTGCGTGCGACCAAGAATCGCTTTGGCTCCGTCGATGAAATCGGTGTCTTTCGCATGGGCGATCGCGGACTGACGCCGGTGACCAATCCATCGGAGCTCTTTCTCGGCGACCGCAGCACGCAAGCGTCCGGCAGCGCCGTGACCGCGCTGCTCGAGGGCACGCGACCGGTACTGATCGAGGTACAGGGGCTCGCCGCACGGGCGGGCTTCGGTACGCCGCAGCGCGTGGCGACGGGCTACGACGGGCGTCGGCTCGCGCTGCTCCTCGCGGTGCTGGACAAGCGTGCGGGCCTCGCCTTCGCGAGCCTGGACGTGTTCCTCAATGTGGTGGGCGGCGTGCGGCTGCAGGAACCCGCGGGCGATCTCGCCGTCGCGGCCGCGCTCGCGTCGAGCGTCTACGATCGTCCGCTTCCCGCAGACGCGGTTTTCATCGGGGAGGTAGGGCTCGGGGGCGAGGTGCGCCCGGTATCGCAGGTGGAGCGGCGCATCGCGGAGGCAAGAAACATGGGGATGCGCCGCGTGTATGTCGCCGAACGTGGCGTACCGCGGCGGCCGCCGGGAGATGCGGAGGTGGTTGGCGTACGCACCCTGGCGGAGCTCTTTCAACGGCTCTTCGCGTGAGCGAAGGACACCAGGCGCAGCAAGACGTCGGAGTCGTGATCGTGGCGGGCGGCGCGGGAGCGCGCGTCGGCGGCGCGGAGCTCAAGCAGTTTCGCTGGGTGGCGGGGAAGCCGATGCTGCTGCACAGCCTGCAGACGTTCATGGCACGGGCCGACGTGGTGAGCGTCGTGTGCGTACTGCCGCGCGCATTCGTGGGCGATCCGCCCCCCTGGATCTTCCAGTGCGACGTCGAGCGCCTGATGCTTTCCATTGGCGGACGGACGCGCGCGGAGTCCGTGGCCAACGGGCTGGATGATCTGCCTGACGAGGCGCGCGTGGTGCTCGTGCACGACGCGGCACGTCCCCTCGTCGGGGATGCGACCATCGATCGCGTTGTGGCAGCGGCCCGGCGCGGCAGCGCGGCAATCGCCGCGCTGCCGGTGATCGACACGTTGAAGCAGGTGGACCACGCAGGCCGCGTGATCCGCACGGTCGATCGCGAGCATCTCTGGCGCGCACAGACGCCGCAGGGATTCCCCCGCGAGGTAATCGTCCGCGCCCACCGCGAGGCCGGCGAGGCGCACGCGCGTGCCACGGATGATGCGGCGCTGTGCGAGCAGCTCGGGATCCCCGTGGTGGTGGTGCGCGGCAGCGAACGTGCGCTCAAGGTCACGGAAGAGGCCGATTTCGCTCGCGCGGAGGCGCTCTTCCCGCTGCAGGAGTAACGGCGTGCGGCACGACGCCCTGAGCATCCCGTTCTGGTCCCCTGCGGAGATCGCCGCGGCTGTGCGCCCCGCACTGGCACAGCTGGAGGCGCGGCGCGTGCTGGCGTATCCAACGGAGACGGTGTATGGGTTTGGCGGCGCCATCGATCGCGACTCGGTGGACGCACTTGTGGAGCTCAAACATCGGCCGCCAGGGAAGCCGTTTCTACTACTCGTCGCGGGCGCGGAGATGATCGAGCGGCTGGATCTCTATCTGCCGAGCTATGCGGCGAACCTGGCGGCGCGCCACTGGCCGGGCCCGCTCACGCTCGTACTGCCGGGCGGGGAGGGGCGCGTCCCGCCACGGCTGCGCGGGCCGGAAGGCGGCATTGCCGTGCGATGGACCAGCCACCAGGGCATCTCCCGGCTCATTCGGGCACATGGCGACGCCATCACATCGACGAGTGCCAATCGGCCGGGGGTTCCCCCTGCCACCTCAGTCGGAGAGATTCTCTCTCAGTGGGGCGGTGCGATCGCACGGGGACGCTTGCGCGTGCTGGATGGCGGGCGACTCATCTCGTCGCCACCATCAACGGTCGTGGACTGTACCGGCCGGCGCCCGCGTGTGATTCGTCCCGGCGCAATCTCGGCGAGCATCCTGCGTGAGAGTGTGCCGAATCTCATTGGAGACGCGTGAGCGCATGAAGATTCTCTTCGTCTGCACCGGTAATACGTGCCGCAGTCCGATCTCGGAGGCGATCGCGCGGAAGATTGCCATTGAGCGCGGGCTGCACGACGTCGAGGTCGCCAGCGCAGGCACCAGCGCCTGGGATGGTGCACCCGCATCGGATGGGGCACTGCTCGTCGGCATGGAACGCAACATGGATCTGAGCGCACATCGCGCGCAGACACTCACCCGCGAGCTGGTTCGGGAATCTGATCTGATCCTCGCCATGGGCCCGCATCATCTGGAGCGAATCGAGGCGCTCGGGGGAAGTGGCCGCGCGTTCCTCCTGGCCGATTTCGCCTCGCGCGGCGCCTCGGTTCGTCCGATCAGTGACCCGATCGGCGCCGAGCTCGAGGTGTACCGCGCGACCATGGACGAGCTGGAGGATGAAATCCGCCGCGCGATGGACCGGATCATGGCCGAGCGGCCATCGGACGCCGCGTGATCGGCCGACCCGGGCGGCTCGTTCTGCTCGGACGATCCCTCGCGCATTCCCGCTCACCGCAGTTCCAGAACGCCGCGCTCCGGGCCGCCGGCATTCCACTCACGTACGAGCTGCTGGACATCCCAGCGAGCGCGCTGGAAGACACCCTCGCGTTGCTCGCCCGTGCGCGCGCGGCCGGGAATATCACGGTCCCCTACAAGGAGCAGGTCTTCGCGCGGTGCGATCGCGTGAGTGAGGTGGCCGAACGCGCCGGAGCGGTGAACACCTTCTGGTTCCAGCATGGCGAGCTGGTGGGGGACAACACCGACGTCGCAGGATTTGTTCAGTCCGTGGAGCAGCTACTTGGCGGTGCACCATCCGAGTGCACGATCGGAGTACTGGGCGCGGGGGGAGCCGCGGCGGCGGTGCTGACGGCCATCTCACAGTGGCGGCACTGCCGGGCGCTGCTGCACAATCGCACGCCGGATCGCGCCGTCGCGCTCTGCGCGCGCTTTTCATCCGTGGCGAGCCTGTCCGATGCGAGCGGCCTGGCACGCGCCAGCGATCTTGTGGTGAACGCCACGACGATCGGCTTGCGTGATGACGAGTTACCCATCGCTCCCGACGCGCTGCGGACAGATGCCGCGGTACTGGATCTGGTATATCGCCAGGGCGAGACGGCGTGGGTGCGCGCCGCACGCGCCTCGGGCCGCCGAGCGGCGGACGGCCTCACGATGCTCGTGGAGCAGGGCGCGGCGGCGTTCGAGCGGTGGTTCGGCTTCTTCCCTGACCGGCGTGTGATGTGGGAGTCGCTGCGTTGATCGCAGCCGCCGGAGCTGCAGAGGCGGTGGGACTCGGCCGCGGACTGCAGGCACTCGCCCAGCTGGTGCTCCCTCCGGTCTGCGCGGCGTGCCAGCGCAGCCTGGAGGTCGGAGCGCGGGGCATCGTGTGCGCGCGTTGCTGGGCGCGGCTGCGGCTGCTGCCGTGGCCGCACTGCGCCCGATGCGGTCATCCGCGGCAGCCAGGCGCCTGCCGCTGGTGCGCCCAGTTGCCGCCATTCGTGCGCGCCGCCCGGAGCGTGTGCTGGGCGACCTCGGGCAGCGGCCAGGCCATCGTGCACGCGCTCAAGTACGATGGTTGGTGGCGCATCGCAGAACCGATGGCTGCGCGGATGACCCGGCTGGACTGGCCACAGGATGTGCTGGATGAGCGCTCCGCGCTGGTGCCGGTGCCCCTCGCCGCTTCCAGACGGCGCCAGCGTGGTTACAATCAGAGTGAGTGTCTGGCGCGCGCGCTCGCGGGCCGGTGGCGAGTGCCGGTGCGGAGCGACGTGCTGGAGCGGTGCCGCGAAACCACTTCGCAGACGCGACTCAGTCCCGAGGAGCGCGTGCGGAACGTGCTGGGCGCGTTTCGCGCCACCGCAGGGGCGCGAAATTCGCTCTCGGGCGCCCACGTCGTGCTGGTGGACGACGTGGTCACGACGGCCGCGACACTCAATGCGTGCGCGGCCGCACTGCACGAGGGCGGGGTGCGGATCGTCAGTTACGTCACTTTCGGACGAGCGCCGAGCATCGGCGACCGTCCCTGAACCTTCAGGAGACCACGAATGGCCATTCGCGTCGGCATCAACGGCTTCGGGCGCATTGGGCGGCAGGTGGTGCGCGCCGCGAAGCTCAACCGGAACGACGACCTCGAGTTCGTCGCCGTCAACGATCTCACGGACACCGCGACCCTTTCACATCTGTTCAAGTACGATTCGGTGCACCGGATGTTTCCGGGGGAGGTGCGGGCGGCGGATGGCGCGATCGAGATCGAGGGGAACGTGGTGAAGGTGCTGGCGGAGAAGGATCCCGCGCGGCTCCCGTGGCGCGAGCTGGGCGTGGACGTGGTGCTGGAATCCACCGGGCGCTTCACCAAGGCGGACGATGCGCGCAAGCACATCGATGCGGGAGCGAAGAAGGTCATCATCTCCGCGCCGGGCAAGGGCGAGGATATCACGATCGTGCTTGGCGTGAACGAATCCAAGTACGATCCCGCGAAGCATTCGATCATCTCCAACGCCTCCTGCACCACCAACTGCCTGGTGCCGATGGTGAAGGTGGTGCGCGACAACTTCGGCTTCGTGCGTGGATCCATGGTAACCGTGCACAGCTACACCAACGATCAGAACGTACTGGACTTGCCGCACAAGGATCTGCGCCGCGCACGCGCCGCGGCGCTGTCGATCATTCCCACCACGACGGGGGCGGCGAAGGCGACCGCGCTGGTGATTCCGGAGCTCAAGGGGAAGATCGACGGCATTGCCATTCGCGTACCCACTCCCGACGTCTCGCTCACCGACCTCGCGGTGGTGGTGGAGAAACCGGTGACGGTGCAGCAGATCAACGACGCCTTCATCAAGGCGGCGGCCGGCCCGATGAAGGGCATCCTTGCGTTCACGGAGGAGGAGCTCGTATCGGCCGACTACATCGGCAATCCATACTCCTGCATCGTGGACGGCAAGAGCACCAACGTGGTGGATGGCACGCTGCTCAAGGTGTCCGGCTGGTACGACAATGAATGGGGCTACTCCAGCCGTTGCGTGGATCTGCTTCGCTACGTCGGCTCGCGGCTCGGCGATTGACCGGCGCGGCAATGCTGAAGAAGACCATCCGCGATCTGCGCGACGCGGATCTGCGCGGGAAGCGCGCGCTCGTGCGCGTGGACTTCAACGTGCCGCTCGATGCGCACGGCGGGGTGGCGGACGACACCCGCATTCGCGCGGCACTGCCGACCATTCGGGCCCTGCTGGAGCGCCACGCGCGGGTGGTGCTGCTCTCGCATCTCGGGCGGCCCAAAGGACGACCCGATCCCAAGTACTCGTTGGAGCCCGTCTCGCGCCGGCTCTCCGAGCTGCTTCCGGACGTGCGGGTGTGCTTCGTCGAGAGCACCGATACGGACGAGGCGATGAAGGCGACGCACGGCGCCTGTCCCGTGCTGCTGCTGGAGAACACGCGCTTTCTCGGCGGCGAGGAGACGAACGACGAGCGGTTGTCCCGAGCGCTCGCGCAGTTGGGCGATGTCTACGTGAATGACGCATTCGGATCGGCGCATCGTGCACACGCGTCCACGGAGGGTGTCGCGCATTATCTGCATCCGGCGGTCGCCGGACTGCTGATGGAAAAGGAGCTGGAGTTCCTGGGCGCGGCGATCGGTGATCCGCAACGGCCGTACGTGGCGGTCTTGGGGGGCGCGAAGATCTCGGGGAAGATCGACGTGATCCAGCATCTGCTGCCCAAGGTGGATCGGATGATCATCGGCGGCGCGATGGCGTGCACCTTCTTCAAGGCAATGGGCCTCGAGACCGGGAGGTCGCTCGTGGAAGCGGACCGGGTCGACATGGCGAGGGACATCCTCGCTCATGCCGGTGACAAGCTCGTGCTCCCCAGCGATGCCTGCGTCACTCCTGCACTCGAGGCGGCCTCGCAGGCGCACAGTGTGCCGCGCGCCGCAATCCCTCCCGACCAGTCAATGTTTGATATCGGGAGCGCCAGCGCCGCGGACTTCGCCAGGATCATTCGCGGCGCGCGAACAGTCGTCTGGAACGGGCCCATGGGCGTGTTCGAGACGCCGCCCTTCGACGCCGGTACGAAGGCAGTGGCGCTCGCGATGGTGGATGCCACGAAGTCGGGTGCGACAACGGTCGTGGGCGGCGGTGATTCGGCGGCGGCGATCGCCGAGCTGGGGCTCGAGGACAAGGTGAGCCACGTGTCCACTGGCGGCGGCGCGTCCCTGGAATTTCTGGAGGGTAGGACCCTCCCCGGGGTCGCGGCGCTGGAGGATCGCGCGAGCCCAGGACGTCACGAGTGATGCAGCGTCCGGTCTTCTGTGCGAACTGGAAGATGAACCACGGGCCGACGGAGGCCCGGGCGTACATGGCGAGCTTCCTCGGGATTTTCTCGCCGCGCAACGATCGCACAATTGCGATGTTCCCCCCCGCGTTATCGGTGACCGCCGCGCGCGAGGCGCGTGGGGATCGCACCGACATCCTGCTGGGCATTCAGAACATCTACACCGACGAGAAGGGTGCCTTCACAGGTGAGAGCTCAGCACCGATGGCGGCGGATGCGGGCGCGCTGCTGACGCTGGTGGGACATTCCGAGCGCCGGCACGTGTTTGGCGAGACGGACGAAGCGGTGGCAAAAAAGTGCGCGATCGCCGCGCGTTTCGGGCTCGCGCCGGTGCTGTGCGTGGGTGAAACGCTCGCCGAGCGGAAGTCTGGCGACACGGATACTGTAGTGGTCCGGCAGCTGCGCGCCGGATTGTCCCTGCTCACCGCCTCGCAGCTTCGCACATCGATCATCGCCTACGAACCAGTGTGGGCCATCGGCACGGGTCACAGCGCGACGCCAGCAGATGCATCGCACGTGCACCGGCGCATTCGCGACCTGCTGTGCGAGCTGGCGCCGACAGCCGCAGGCGAAATTCCTATTCTGTATGGCGGCAGCGTCAATCGCCAGAACGTCGATGCGCTGCTCGAAGCCCCGGAGATCGACGGGGTGTTGGTGGGCGGCGCCTGCCTCGATCCGGAGAGCTGGGCTGCCATTTGCCGGACTTGACGGAAAGAGCTAAGTGTCGTGATATTTGTAGCTTAGACTTTCGCCCACTCACTCCACCCGCCATGCTGTACACGATCCTCGTCGTTCTGCTCACCCTCGACAGTCTCGTGCTCATTGCCGCCGTCCTGATGCAGAGCGGTCAGGGCCAGGGGCTCGCGGCCACCTTCGGCGGCGTCAGCAGCTCAGCCAGCTCTCTTTTCGGCACACGCCAGACGGGGAATCTGCTCACCCGGGCAAGCTGGTGGAGCGGCGGACTGTTTCTCTTTCTGGCGTTCCTGATCTCCCTGGCCTCAACGCACACCCGGGCACCGCGTTCGGTCCTGGACAAGGCGTTCACGCCACCGCCTGCGACCGCGCCCGCGACCAACGGCGCTCCAGCCACGGCGCCATCCGCGGTCCCGCTGCAGCCGGCTCCGCAATCGGCGGCGCCGAGCTCGCCGGCACAGGGCGCGCCGGCGCCCACCAAAACGCCCTGACCTCCGCCGGGCATACGGTGGGCGATCGTCAGGCCGCTCCAGGGTTCCTTCTCCTCGAGGACGGAACCCTTTTTCGTGGCACGCTGCAGGCTGCCACGACACCGTCCGTTGCCGAAGTCGTCTTTACGACGAACATGAGCGGCTATCAGGAGGTGTTCACCGATCCGTCTTACCGTGGCCAGATCGTGGTGATGACTGCGCCGATGATCGGGAATTACGGCGTCAACGCTGCAGACCCGGAATCCGGACGGCCTCAGGTTGCGGCCGTGATCGCGCGCGAGATCTCCCGCAGCTACTCGAACTGGCGCGCCGAGGGAGACCTGCTGTCGTGGCTGCAAACGGCGGAAATTCCCGTTCTGGAAGACGTTGATACGCGGCGCCTCACGAAGCATCTGAGGACCGCCGGCGTCATGCGGGGAGTGGTGAGCACGGGCGACGACGCAGGCGAGGCCGCGATCGCTGCGCTGGAGTCGTGCCCATCCATGGAAGGGCTGGATCTCGCGTCTCGGGTGTCCACCCCGCAACGCTACGACTGGGGCAGCCCGCGAGCGGATTGCCACATCGTGGCCTACGACTTCGGCATCAAGCGAAACATCCTGCGTCTGTTCGCCGAGCAGGGATGCCGGGTGACCGTGGTGCCCGCCAGCACCCCTGCAGAGGAGGTCCTGAGCCTTGCGCCCGACGGCGTGTTCCTGTCGAACGGTCCAGGCGATCCGGCAGCGGTGGAGTATGCGCCGCAGGCGGTGCGGGCGATCGCGGATCGCGGAGTGCCGATCTTCGGGATCTGTCTGGGACATCAGATCCTCGGACTGACATATGGCGGCAGCACCGTAAAAATGCCGTACGGCCATCGGGGCGGTAATCATCCCGTTCGCGAAGTAGCGAGCGGCCGCGTACTCATCACGTCCCAGAACCATGGGTTCGCGGTGGCGGGCGACGAAACGGGTGTTCCCGGAGCCCCAGCGCTTCAGGTGACGCATGTGAATCTGAACGACCGCACGATCGAGGGGCTGCGTCATCGCGAGCTGCCGATCTTCGGCGTGCAGTACCATCCGGAAGCAGCGCCCGGGCCGCACGACGCTCGGCCGCTCTTCCACGAATACCTCGACGTGGTCCGCGGCGGGCACGCCGGAAGTGACCCAAACTCTTGACACATAAGAGTTAACGGCGCTAAGTTCGGTAAGCTTTTCCGGCCGAGCGCCGCCTGAACCCGAGGCCCATTCATGACCAAAGCCGACCTGGTCGAGCGAGTCACCGAGCAGATCTCGCGGACCGCTGGCCCGATGATCTCGAAGAAAGACTGTGCGCGTGTGGTGGACGCGTTTCTCGATGCGATCAAGGAAGCGCTGCAGGCGCAGAAGAACATCGAGGTCCGCGGCTTCGGGACCTTCAAGATCCGGCACCGGAAGACCCGGATGGCGCGCAACCCACGCACCGGCTCGCCCGTCGAGGTCTCGGCGCGTCCAGTTCCGGTTTTCAAGCCGTCCAAAGAGCTGCGCGCGATGGTGGCCGGTGTGGACGTGAGCAACATCGAAGACGAGCCGGAACAACTCACGCAGGCATAAGGAGTTCGGCGCTCGCGATGCCCGGTGCCACGCACCGGGCGTTTTTCATTGGAGGACGTCACCGTTGGTCGTCACCATACTGCTGTTCGCTTCCTATGCCGAAGCCGTAGGCGTGCCGTCCGTCAAGCTCGACGTGCCGCCGGGTGCAACCGTCAGCGAGGTGTTGGAGCTCGTGCGTGCGCTCCCGGGCGCGGGGGCGCTCCCCCCGGGGCCGCTCGTTGCGGTCAACGAGAGCTATGCAGCGGAGGGACACCCGCTTGCGCCTGGCGACGAAGTGGCCATCATCCCTCCAGTGGCCGGAGGCTAGATGCGCGCGCTGCTCACTCGCGAACCCATCGACTCCACCGCATTGCTGGAGCGTGTCGCTGGTCGGGCAAACGGCGCCACGGTGCTCTTCATCGGGACGGTGCGCGAGGTGAACGAGGGGCGTGCGGTGACGGGAATCGAGTACTCGGCGTACGAATCCATGGCGCAGCGGGAGTTGAGCGCCATCGTGGAGGACGCGAGCGCGCGGTACGGCACGCCGCATGTCGTGGTGGTCCATCGCCTGGGAGAGCTGATGTTGGGGGAGGCAAGCGTTGCCGTGGCTGTCGCGCATCCGCGACGCGCGCCGGCATTCGATGCCGCGCGATTCGTGATCGAGCAGCTGAAGAAGCGCGTGCCCATCTGGAAGCTGGAGCATTACGTGGATGGCACACGGGAATGGGTGAACGCCGGGACAGCGCATCGATGAGCGACGCGCTGCGCGACCAGTTCGGTCGGCGCATCGAGTATCTTCGGATCTCGGTGACCGATCGCTGCAACTTCCGCTGCGTCTATTGCATGCCGCGGGAGGGATTGCAGTGGCTTCCGAAGCCGGACATCCTCACTTACGAGGAGATCACGGAAGTCGTGCGGCAGCTGGCGCCGCTGGGTCTGCGCCGGGTCCGGATCACGGGCGGCGAGCCGACGATCCGTCCCGATCTCCCGCGCCTGATCGGGCAGCTGCGGGCCATCGACGCCGTGGAGGACATCGCGCTCTCCACGAACGGCGTCCGGCTTCCCGAACTCGCGCCGCAGCTGCGCGCCGCGGGACTCGATCGCGTGAACATGAGCGCGGACAGCCTGCTGCCGGAGCGGATCGCGCGCATCGCCCGCCGCGATCTGGGCTTCGATCCCGTGCGCGCCGCCACGGCCGCGGAGGACGCCGGGCTGGATCCCATCAAGATCAACGTCGTGGTGATGCGCGGCATCAATGACGGCGAGATCGCGGACTTCGCCCAGCTGACAGTGGAGCATCCCTGGCACGTGCGCTTCATCGAGCTCATGCCCGTGGGTGAGCTTCGCGCGCTCACGGCGGAGCACATCGTGCCGAGCGCGGAGGTCCTCGCAACGGTGGCGCGTCTGGGGCAACTGGTGCCCGGCGGCGGGCCCGAGCGCGGGAACGGACCGGCGGCATATTCGCATCTGGTGGGCGCGCGCGGATCCATCGGCGTGATCACGCCGATGACGCACACGTACTGCGGCTCGTGCAACCGCGTGCGCCTCACCGCGGACGGCCGGCTGCGCACCTGCCTGTTCGGCGACCACGAGGTGGACCTGCGCACGCCGTTACGTGCGGGCGCGGCACTCGAGCCGCATCTGCGCCGGGCACTCGCGGAAAAGCCGAAGGAGCACGCGCTGCTGCAGATGCGGGTTGGCGGGCTGCGCGCCTTGTCGCAGGTCGGCGGCTGAGGCTCGCGCGCGGCGCGCGCGCCGCCGATGCGCGCCAACGCCGGACTGCGATTGAATCCGCTTCCGGGCGCGTCTACTTTCCGAATGCTTCACCTACTCACTCAGGCATTCGGAAATCATGGTCACGAAGATCACGGTCGTCGGCGCCGGAAACGTCGGTGCGACGACGGCCCAGCGGGTCGCGGAGAAGGAGCTGGCTCGCACGGTGGTGCTGGTGGATGTCGTGGAGGGCATCCCGCAAGGCAAGGCACTGGATCAGTGGGAGTCGGCACCGATCGAGCTCTTCGACACCCGAGTTGTCGGCAGCAACGGGTATGCCGAGAGCGCGAAGTCAGACATCGTCATCATCACCGCGGGCATCGCGCGCAAGCCGGGGATGTCGCGCGACGATCTGCTCAACACGAACGCCGGCATCGTGAAGCAGGTGGCGGAGCAGATCCGACAGACCTCGCCGGACGCCATCGTGATCGTGGTCTCGAATCCGCTGGACGTGATGTGCTACGTCGCCAAGCAGGTGACGGGCTTCCCGCGCGAACGCGTGATCGGGATGGCGGGGGTGCTGGATACGGCGCGCTACCGCGCGTTTCTCGCGGAGGCGATGGACGTCTCGGTGCGCGACATCCAGGCGATGGTGCTGGGCGGCCACGGTGACACGATGGTACCGCTGATCTCGTACACCAGCGTGAGCGGCATTCCGGTCATGCAGCTGCTCGATCGCACGGCGCTCGATGCCATCGTGGAACGCACGCGGAACGGCGGTGCGGAGATCGTCAAGTTCCTCAAGACCGGATCGGCGTACTACGCGCCCTCGTCGGGGGCGGTCCAGATGGTCGAGGCGATTGTGCGCGACCAGAAGCGAATCCTGCCCTGCGCGGCCTGGCTGGAGGGCGAGTACGGTATGCACGGCCTCTTCCTCGGAGTGCCCTGCAAGCTCGGCCGGCGCGGACTGGAGCGCATCTACGAGGTGGAGCTCTCGGCAGAGGAGCGCGCGGCGCTGGCGAAGAGCGCCGACGCCGTGCGCGAGCCGATGAAAGCCGTGAAGCTCTGATGAGCGCGCACGACTGATGTGGCTTCTCGCGTTCTACCGCTCGACAATCGGCAAGAAGGTGATCATGGCGGTGACGGGGCTGATCGGCATCGGCTTCGTCCTCGTGCACATGGCGGGCAACCTGCAGGCGTTCGCCGGCTGGCCCAAGCTCAATGCCTACGGCGCAATGCTGCACGGTCCGCTGAACGAGCTGTTGTGGATCGTGCGGATCGTCCTGATCGTCGCGGTCGTGCTGCACGTGCTGATGGCGTGGCAGCTGACGCGGCGCGCGGGGGCGGCGCGTCCCCGGGAGTATCGTGAGCGCCGGCCGCAGGTCTCCACGCTCGCGTCGCGCACGATGCGGTGGGGGGGCGTGCTGCTCCTGGTGTTCATCGTGTTTCACATCCTGCACTTCACCACGGAGCAGGTGGATCCCGCGGGCTGGCGCGGCCGGCTGGACGCCGCCGGTCATCGCGACGTCTACGGCAACGTCGTCGCGAGCTTCCACATCTGGTGGGTGACGCTCTTCTACATCGTGGCGATGATCTTTCTCGGGCTGCACCTGTACCACGGCGCCTGGAGCTCGATGCGTTCGCTGGGCTACGCCAAGGCGTCGCCGCATCCGCTGCACCGGAGGATCGCGCTCGTGATCGCCATCGTCGTGTGGCTCGGCTTCACCCTCGTTCCGCTCGGTGTGCTGGCGGGACTCCTCCGCTGAGCCGACGTGGCCATCGACCTGCGCGCGCGCATCCCCGGCGGGGCCATCGAGCAGAAGTGGGACCGGCACCTGTTCGAGATGAAGCTCGTGAACCCTGCGAACAAGCGGAAGCACACGCTCATCGTCGTGGGCACCGGGCTGGCCGGCGGGGCGGCGGCGGCCTCGTTGAGCGAACTTGGATATCAGGTGAAGGCGTTCTGTTTCCAGGATTCGCCGCGGCGCGCGCACAGCATCGCGGCGCAGGGGGGCATCAATGCGGCCAAGAATTACCAGAACGACGGCGACAGCGTCTACCGCCTCTTCTACGACACGGTGAAGGGGGGTGATTTCCGCTCGCGCGAGGCGAACGTCTACCGGCTCGCTCAGCTAAGCGTGCACATCATCGACCAGTGCACGGCACAGGGAGTGCCCTTCGCGCGCGAGTATGGAGGCCTGCTGGCGAATCGCTCGTTCGGGGGCGCCCAGGTGTCGCGCACGTTCTACGCCCGCGGCCAGACCGGCCAGCAGCTGCTGCTGGGCTGCTACCAGGCGCTGGAGAAGGAGGTCGCGCGCGGCGGCGTCACCATGTTCCCCCGCCGCGACATGCTGGACCTGGTGGTCGTGAACGGGCGGGCCCGCGGCATCGTGGTGCGCGACATGGTCACCGGACGGATCGAGACACATCTGGCCGACGCGGTGATCCTGGGCACGGGCGGCTACAGCAACGTCTTCTATCTGTCGACGAATGCACGTGGCTCGAACGCCACGGCCATCTGGCGCGCGTACAAACGCGGCGCCGCGTTCGCCAATCCGTGCTTCACGCAGATTCACCCGACGTGCATTCCGCAGAGCGGCGAATACCAGTCGAAGCTCACGCTAATGAGCGAGTCGCTGCGCAACGACGGCCGCGTCTGGGTGCCGAAGCGCGCCGGCGATCAGCGGCCGGCGAAGCAGATCCCCGACACGGAGCGCGACTACTACCTGGAGCGCAAGTACCCGAGCTTCGGCAACCTCTCGCCGCGCGACATTGCCTCACGAGCGGCCAAGGAGGTGTGCGACGAGGGACGCGGGGTGGGCCCCGGCGGGCGCGGGGTGTACCTCGATTTCTCCGACGCCATCCAGCGACTCGGGCGCGAGAAGATCGCGGAGCGCTATGGCAACCTGTTCGAGATGTACGAGCGCATCACCGACGAGAACCCCTACGACGTGCCCATGCGGATCTATCCGGCGCCGCACTACACGATGGGCGGACTGTGGGTGGACTATAACCTGATGAGCACGATCCCCGGCCTGCACGTCGTGGGGGAGGCCAACTTCTCCGACCATGGCGCCAATCGTCTCGGGGCGAGCGCGTTGATGCAGGGGCTTGCCGACGGCTACTTCGTCGTGCCGCTGACGATGGGCGATTATCTCGCCGCGGCGAAGCCCGAACCGGTGGGCGCGGAGCACCCGGAGGTGCGCGCGACCGAGCAGGCAGTGCACGAGCGCATCGCCCGGCTGCTGCAGATCCGCGGCACGCGCACCGTGTCGTCATTTCACCGCGAGCTGGGCCATCTGATGTGGGAGTACTGCGGGATGGCACGAAGCGCCTACGGACTCAGGACGGCGCTGCAGCAGATCCCCCAGCTGCGGGAGGCGTTCTGGCGCGACGTGCTCATTCCGGGCACGGGCGAGGAGCTGAACCAGGAGTTGGAGCGCGCGGGCCGCGTCGCCGACTTCCTGGAGCTGGCGGAGCTCATGTGCATCGATGCGCTGCAGCGCGAGGAGTCATGCGGCGCGCATTTCCGCGTGGAGTACGAGACGGCGGACGGCGAGGCGCTGCGCAATGATGCGGAGTTCGCGTACGTTGCCGCCTGGGAGTACACTGGCGATGGTCAGGCGCCGGTGCTGAATCGGGAACCGCTCGTCTTCGAGAACGTCGCGCTCGCGACGCGCAGCTACAAGTAGGCATGGCCCAACGATGAATCTGATTCTGCACGTCTGGCGGCAGCCTGGCCCGGACCGCGGGGGCGAGTTCGTGCGCTATGACGCACACGACATCAGCCCGGAGATGTCCTTTCTCGAGATGCTCGACGTCGTGAATGAGGACCTGGTGGGGCGCGGCGAGCGCCCGATCGCCTTCGACCACGACTGCCGCGAGGGCATCTGCGGCTCCTGCGGGATCATGATCAACGGCATCGCGCACGGCCCGATGCAGGCGACCGCCACCTGCCAGCTGCACATGCGGCACTTCGCCGATGGCGCCGTGGTCTGGATCGAGCCGTGGCGTGCACGCGGGTTCCCTGTCATCACGGATCTCGTGGTGAACCGGAGCGCGTTCGATCGGATCATCGCGGCGGGCGGCTTCATCAGCGCGAACACGGGAAATGCCCCCGAGGCGAACTCGGTGCCCGTGCCCAAGCAGAACGCCGACGATGCGATGGATGCCGCCGCGTGCATCGGCTGCGGGGCATGCGTGGCGGCGTGTCCCAACGGCTCGGCCTCGCTCTTCACCGCGGCCAAGATCTCGCACCTGGGGCTGCTGCCACAGGGGCAACCGGAGCGGCAGCGCCGCGCCCTGCGCATGGTGGCGCAGATGGAGGCGGAGGGCTTCGGCCCCTGCTCGTGGTTCGGCGAGTGCCAGGAGGCCTGTCCCAAGGACATCAGCATCGACACCATCGCCCGGATGAATCACGACTTCGTGCGAGCCGCGGCGGCCACACGCATCGAGGCGCCCGTGCGGGGCAGCGCGTGAGTGCAGGCGTGGCCCACTTGGTGCAGCGCCCGCCCGCAGCGCTCGCACGTGAGGCCGTGTGCCCCAACCGGATCAGGAGAACCCGTTCGAGAAGGATCGCTATCGCGACGCCGAGGCCCAGCTCGGTGGCGCGGACGACGTGGAGAAGACGACGTACGTCGTCGGGAAGGGAACCGATCCGCGCGCGCGCAAGGGCACTGGGCCGTCGGCCCGCGTGCCGGGCCACGGCGCCCCGGGCATCGTCATCGGCATCATCATCGCGATCGTGGTGCTGGTCGCGATCGCGTACCTGTCCGGGATCGGCCGCTGAGCACGGATCACGGAGCCGCCGGGTGCTGCGGATGAGCTCAGATGCGCGGCAGCGTGACGCCGTGCTGCCCCTGATACTTGCCCTGCTTGTCCTTGTACGACACGGCAGGCTCCTCATCGCCCTGGAAGAAGAGCACCTGTGCGATCCCCTCGCTGGCGTAGATCTTCGCCGGCAGCGGCGTGGTGTTGGAGATCTCGAGGGTGACGAAGCCCTCCCACTCCGGCTCGAAGGGGGTGACGTTGGTGATGATGCCGCAGCGGGCGTAGGTGGACTTGCCGACCGTGACGGTGAGAATGTTCCGCGGGATGCGGAAGTACTCCACGGAGCGTGCGAGGGCGAAGGAGTTGGGCGGGACGATGCAGACGTCGCCCTCGAACTCGACGAACGAGCGTGGATCGAACGCCTTGGGATCGACGATGGAGTTCAGCACGTTGGTGAAGATGCGGAACTCGCGGGCCACGCGCATGTCGTAGCCGTACGAGCTCACACCATAGGAGATCACGCCCGCGCGGACCTGCTGGTGCTCGAAGGGCTCGATCATTCCGTGCTCCTTCGCCATGCGCGTGATCCAGCGGTCGGACATTATGGACATGCAGCGGTTTCCTCCGGTTGACACTCGAACTTGGAACCGAATAAGTTTCGCAACTTAGTGAAAGATTTCACGAAGTAGGAGATCCATGGGACACGCGTACGTGCCGGTCCTGCTGTTGTTCGGGTTCGTGGTGCTCAATGCGGTGGCCATCCTGCTGCTGTCCCACCTGACGCTGCGCCCCCGTCCGACATCGGTCAAGCAGACGCCTTACGAGTCCGGCATCCCGCCCCTCGGGGATGCGCACGAGCGCTTCTCGGTGAAGTTCTACATGGTGGCGGTGTTGTTCATCATCTTCGACATCGAGACGGTGTTCCTCATCCCGTGGGGCGCGCATTTCCGGGAGTTGTCTTGCGCGCGGCCGCTACTGCACGGCGTCTGCCCCGCCGGCGCGACGTCGTTCTTCGGGCTGGGCGAGATGCTGGTATTCATCGTCATCCTCCTCGTCGGGTTGGTCTACGTGTGGAAGAAGGGGGCCCTGCAATGGGATTGATCTCGCGCCCGGAGCCGGGGAGCGTACAGGTGACGGGCGGAAACGAGCCGTGGGTGACGACGAAGCTCGACTTTCTGATCAACTGGTCGCGCGCGAACTCGCTGTGGCCGATGCCGTTCGGGACCGCGTGCTGCGCCATCGAGTTCATGGCCACGGCGGCGAGCAAGTACGATCTCGCGCGCTTCGGCATGGAGCGACAGAGCTTCTCGCCGCGGCAGGCGGACGTGCTGATCTGCGCCGGCCGTGTGCCCTTCAAGCTCGCGCCGGTGCTGCGCCGCATCTGGCAGCAGATGCCACAGCCCAAATGGAGCATCTCGATGGGCGCGTGCGCCTCGAGCGGCGGCATGTTCGACAACTACGCCGTGGTGCAGGGGATCGACACGATCATCCCCGTGGACGTGTACGTTCCGGGGTGTCCGCCGCGCCCCGAGGGACTGCTGTACGGCATCATGCTGCTGCAGAAGAAGGTGATGCGTGAACGTGCCGCGGATCCATCCCTGCGACACGAGATCGAGCCGGATCCGCACAGCAAACTCTACATCCCGCCATCAGTCATCGACGAGGTGTCGGAGCCGTTCGGCAACGCGGTGCACCAGACGCGGTCCGGACTGTGAGCGCGGGTTTCTCTCCCGTCGTCGCAGGCCAGGCCCT
>DATEPM010000094.1:0-20369 GCA_035273185.1 Gemmatimonadaceae bacterium | reverse complement strand
ATGGGGGAGAGCACGGGCTCGAACAGGCCGGTGGCGACGTCGGTCAGGCGGTACTCCCTGACGCCAGTGCCAGCCGAGTCAGCAGCGCCGAAGCGGGCGAGATACAGCTGCGCGCTGCCGCTGCGGTCGGAGCTGTACAGCAGGCCGTCGTCGTCGGCGGTCCAGCTGGGGGTGGCCTGCACGGCGTGGCCCCCCACGATGACGCGCGGCGTCCCGCCTGACGAGTCGAGCACCACCACGTCGGAGATTCCGCCGCGGCGCCAGCGAATGGCAGCGATGCGGTCGCCGCGATGCGACCAGCGCGGTTCGGTCCACTGCTCGTCCAGCCCGCCCGCGGTGATCGGCGTGATCACGCGGCCGTCGGGCGACACCCGCACCAGGCGCGTGCCCGCGGGGATGATCTGCACCGCGACGATGGCGCCGTCGCCGCGCCTGTCCGGCGCGGTGAGGCGGGCGCCGTGCGTCAGCCGCCGCTCTCCACGGTCCGGCCCCTGCACGTACAGGTCGGAGCGGATCTGATACGGACTGGTATAATCGATCTGCGCGTACAGCAGCGAACCGTCCGGCAGGGGATTCTGTGGCGAATCGCTGTTGCGGCGGCCCACGCGGGTGCGCCGTCCGCCGAGGTCCACGCGATAGACACCCTCGGTCTCGCGCCCCGGCGTTCCGCTGTAGACGAGCGCGGTGTCGCCGAGCCAGCGTGGAAAGGCGACGAACACCCCGTCGCGGGTGAGCGAGCGCCAGCCGGGCAGCGGGGTCGGGGCGGCGGGGCCGATGCTGCGCACCAGCGAGTCGCGCCAGTCGCGCCAGGCGCGCGAGAAGGAGACGCCGAAGCCGCCCCGGGCCGGCAGGTTGAGCCAGTAGGGGATGAGCTCCGCGCTCTCCTTCTCCACGAAATCGTGCACCCGGGCGCTGCCGCGGGTCCTCGCGAGATAGTCGATGAACAGCGAGCCGTACGCGTACGCGGCCTCGCCGAAGGGGAACACCGGCGTGGAGAGGCTCACGTCGCCGAGCCGTGGCACGTCGTGGTCCACGGCGCTGGCGCGCGCGATCATCCGATGCTCGGAGCCCGCCACGCGCCCCGCCCCGGTGAAGCGCGACTCGTAATACACCGCCAGGCCCTCGGTGAGCCAGGACGGCGCGTACTCATTGGGAAAGATGTATGGCGCGCGCCCGAACACCGTCTGCGCCAGCGCCCACACGCCGCGCGCGCGGTCCAGATGGAAGATGTGGGTGAGCTCGTGCGTGATCACCATCGACGTCCAGTCGTCGGTGAAGCGCAGCGCGCTCTCGTCCACCGGCGGATTGGCGTAGATGACGATGCGGTTGGTGGGAAACGGGGTGGCCGATCCGTTCGAGAGATCCGCATCGTCGGAGATGACCAGATCCACCGGACCCCGCGGGGGGACGAGCTCGGAGGCCAGCTGCCCGTACGCCACCTCCGCGCTCACCGCCGCGCGCCGCGCCATGTGCTCCAGCGGGGGCGTGAAGTGGATGTAGAAGTGCGCGGTGCGGAGGGTCTCCCAGTGCGCGTTCGGCGCGATCTGGGCGGCGGCCGCGGCGGGCAGCGCTCCGACCAGTGCAGCGGCCAGTGCACCCAGCATCCAGCGCGGCCAGGATGGGCGACGCCTGCCGACGCGCGTTTCGCAGGGCGGCCGTCCGATCCTGATATGAGTGTACGCTGATCTCACGGCGCCGCCAGTCGTCGGAAGTACTGCTCCAGCCCGTCGGCGATGCCGCGGGCGTAGCGCTCCTGGAACTCCGCCGTCTGCAGGGCGGCCTCCTGCTCCGGGATGATCACGAACGCGCCCTCGGTGAGCACCTCCGGCATCCACGTCGGCCGTACCACGGCCAGGTTATCGTAGTACACGCCGAGATCGGGGAGCCCCATCCGGCGCACCAGGCCGCGCTGCACGCTGCGGGCGAGGGGCTCGGAGAGCATGCGGAAGAAATACGTGCCCGAGCCGTTCACCGCCGCGAACGGGTTCACCCCGTCGCCGTAGGCGTTCAGGTGAATGGAGACGAAAGCGTTGGCGCCGGCGCGGCGCGCGAGGATCGGCCGGAGCCCGAGCTCCACCGGATCCATCGTCGTGCGGGTCATCACCACCGTGGCACCGCGCTCCTGGAGCAGCTGCCGCAGCCGTTCCCCCACCCAGAGCACCGCCTGTCCCTCGTACAAGCCCGTGGGCCCCGTGGCGCCGGCGGGCGGGTGTCCGGGATCCACGGTGACGATCATGCCGCGCAGCGGATGCGCGCGGTCCACCACCGGCGGCCGGCGCACGCGCAGCACCAGATTGCCGTTCTCCCAGAGCACCAGGTAGCCGTACAGGGGCCTGCGCAGGTAGACGTCCAGCTCCGCGCGGTCGTTCGTCACCTGCTTCCACTCCACCGTGCGCACCAGCGTGTCGTTCCCCGCATAGTTGATGATGTCGGTGTTCGCGCGCGTGCCGTACAGCGTGAGCCGGAGCTGCTGCGGGCCCTCCTCCACGAAGTACGCCGGCCGGTCGCCGACGGGGATCACCAGGTCTGCCGATTCGGGGGTGGAGCGCACGCGTGCGTTCTGGGTGACGCGACGCGGCGCCGGCGTGCCGGCGGGCAGCGGGTGCACGGCCGCGTCGGCGATCCACACTTCCAGCGCGGCATCCAGCCGCACGCGCGTGTAGCCCGCCACGCGTCCGGTCATCTCCAGCTGGGTGCCAGGGATCACGAACCACTTATACGTGCCCCCCGGCACCGGCCGCGCCACGATCACCGAATCCGTATCCGGAGTGAGGGGCACGTCGCCCACCCGCACCCAGCGCGTGGCGAGCGTGTCCAGCAGCTCCACCGGCGCCAGTGGGAAGCTCGCGGTATCGCCGCCGCGGGCCACCACCAGCGTGGCGCCTCCGGCGCCCTGCAGGGTGCGGGCGGCCACGTCGGCGGCCCAGAGCGCGCCGTTGGAATCCGGCGCTGTCGAGGCGATGCCCAGGAGCTGCGTGCCGGAGCTCCCCGTCACCCAGGCCGACGCGTTGGCCGGCGCGCGTACGCTCACGTGCACGCGATCGTCCGGGCGCAGCAGCAGCGTGGTGTTCCCCCGCGGCGCGACGCTGGCCGAATCCACCACCAGCGGGCCCGTCGCGGCGAGCACCGGCCGCGGGGGCTGCACGCGCACCGGAACGCTGAGCCGAGCCGTGTCCGCGCCCAGCGTCGCCACCAGGTCGTAGCGCGCCGCCGCGGACGGCGGATTCGGTAGAAATGCCAGGAACGCGCCGTTGGGGTATACCCGGGCCGGCTGGCCGTTGATGGTCAGGGTGGCGCGCCCGTTGCCCACGGAGCCCAGGACGAAGTTGGAGTCGCGCGACTCGATGAGATGCTGCGGTGCCGGATACACCACCTGCGGGGCCAGCGCGCCCTCCACCAGGGGAATGGGCGGAAGGGGCGGAGCGGCAGCCACGCCCCGGCCGCTATCGGGACCGGCCGCCGGCGCGGGCTGCACGGAGGGCGCCGGGGTGCCGCAGCCGGCCACAAAGGCGAGTGCCGCGAAGCCGGCCGCGAGCACCGGGCGGCTCGGCGCGGCGACGCGCGAAGAGGACAGACTCATGCGCGTACGTTACCCGCCGCCCGTGAGTCGCGGAAGCGACGGGGCCGCGCCGACGACCGAGGGTCCCACGCGGCGCGGAGCGGCGGTCGTTTCGGGGTGTCGAGACCACCTGACGAGGGGGAAAATGTGATGCATCGCACCTGCTTCCCGCTACCAGGCTTCATCGACATGCATCGCACCTGCTTCCCGCTGCCCGATTGCTTCGAGCTGCATCGCACCTGCTTCCGGCTGCTGGATGTAATCGACAGGCATCGCACCTGGGTTCCGCGGCGACGTTTCATTGACCCCTCCAACACCCGCTCCTATATTCGCGGCCCATGGGTTCCACCCCGCTGGGAGGCACACGCGTGATCTCTTGCGCCTTCTGCGGCCGGGACAATGACGAGGCCTCGCGGTTCTGCATCGACTGCGGCAAGCCGATCGCTCCCTCCATCGCTCGCGCAGGCTCGGCATCGTCGCCGCAGCCGGCCGGCAGTCCCCCGCCGCAGCCGTCGCAGTCGCAGGTATACAACGTCGTCGTCGGCTCCGCCGCGGCGCGTCCGACTGTCTTCTCGGAGAACCTCGCCGCGGGCGCATCCTCCGCGGCCCAGGCGGCCTCCCCTCCCCCTGCCCCTCTCCCTCCTCCCACGCCCAGCGCCTCGCTGGCGGACGCGCCGCCGGCCGTGCCGATGGCCGCTCCCCGGCCGCGACCCGCCGATTCGGCAGCGACCCCGAAGCCTCGGTCCGTGCGCTGCCCGCGCTGCACCAAGAAGGTGGACCCCGCGCTCCCCTTCTGCGGCTACTGCGGCACGCGCGTCGTCCCCGCCGGAGCGGGAACCTGCCCGCAGTGCGGGGCGAACCACCTGCAGGGGGTGGATCTCTTCTGTGCGCGCTGCGGCAATCGCGTGGGCCAGCGCGTGTCGGTGGAGATGGGGAGCGCCCTCCGCGCCAGTTCCCAGTCGGGAGACGCGGCACCCGCATTCCCCAGCGCCACCCCGGCCATCCCGGGGGCGGCGGGCGCGACGGGCGCAGCGCCTGGCTCTGCGGGCACCCAGGCGCTCCTCTCCACGCGCAAGGTGCTGCAGCCGCGGCTGGCCCTTCTGGACGAGAATGGCGGCGTGGCGCGCGCGTACATCCTGGACCGGGGCGAGGCCGTGCTGGGGCGCGGTGACGCCGACATCCGCTTCGAGAGCGACCATTACATGTCGCCCCTGCACGCCCGCATCGAGATGCGCGGCGGACAGCTGTGGCTGCGTGACCTGGGGTCGCGCAACGGCACCTGGATCTTCGTCGAGAAGCCGGTGCGCCTCACCGACGGGGACCTCGTCCTGGTGGGCTCGCAGGTGCTGCGCTTCCGCCGGCTGGGGTACCCGGGGCCACACCCGCCGGAGGCCGACTCCACCCGGCGCATGGGCTCTCTCGTCCCCACCGCGGACGTGGCCGTGCTCGAGCAGCTGCGCGCCGATGGCAGCGTGCGCGACATGCTGCACCTCTCCCCTGGACGGTCGGTGCTGCTGGGCCGCGAAACGGGCGACTGGATCTTTCCGTACGATCAGACGATGAGCGGAAAGCACGCCGAGGTGCGCTCCGAGGACGTCGAGTTCTACATCCACGACGCCGGCAGCCGGAACGGCGTCGCCATGGCGGTGCGCGGCGAACGGCAGCTGCACAGGGGACAGCGCCTGCTCCTGGGCGATCAGATCATGCGAGTGGAGCGCGCGTGAGCCGTTTCCGATCCTCCGCCGAGATGCCCCCTCCCGCCGCGCACCCGCAGGACGCCGTGCGAGTGCGCGTCTTCGGCCGCACCGATGTCGGACGCACGCGCGAGCATAACGAGGACGCCTTCGTCGTCGCCGACCTCTCCGCCGACAACGCCACGCTGCAGCCCGAGGTGCGCGAGCACGCCGTTGGCCCCAAGGGCACGCTGTTCATGGTGGCGGACGGGATGGGGGGCGCCGCGGCCGGAGAGATCGCGAGCGCCATGGCCGTGGAGGTGGTGCTCGGCGAACTGCGCTCGGAGTGGATCACCGCCGCCGAGACCAGCGCCGAAGCGTTCGCGCGCGCGCTGCGCCGTGCCACCGCGGCGGCGAACGAGCAGATCAACAGCTTCGCCACGCAGCATCCCGAGTACCGGGGGATGGGTACCACGGCCACCATCGCCGGCCTGCTGGGCCACACGCTGTACCTGGCGCAGGTGGGGGACAGCCGCGCCTACCTGGTGCGCGGGGGCGTGGCGCGACAGATCACCAAGGATCAGTCGCTGATGCAGAAGCTCATCGAGGCGGGCGAGCTCACCGAGGAGGAGGCGGCGCAGAGCGAGCGGCGCAACATCATCCTCCAGGCCCTTGGCCCCGAAGCGACCATCAAGGTGGACCTCACCCACCAGGCCATTCGCCGCGGCGACACCCTCGTGCTGTGCAGCGACGGCCTGTCGGGACAGGTGACGAAGGACGAGATCGGCCGCGTGGTGAGCGAGGCGCCGGATCTGGTGGAGGTCTGCAAGCGGCTCATCGACCTCGCGAATGCCGCGGGCGGTCCAGACAACATCACCGTGATCGCGGCGCGCTTCGAGGGGCCGGGGCTCCGCGCGCCGGAGACTGGCGACGCCGTAGGGCACTGTGAATTCCCGCTGCCCGAAACCGGCCAGACCCCCGCGCGCTCGATCGACGGCGCGAGTGCGGACGGCGCGGGCGAGTCGGACGGGCGCGGCGCCGCGTCCGAGTTGCTGGACCTTCCGGCGGAGGGGCCGCGCGACGACACCCCGACGCCCGTCGCGCCCGTGGCCGCGCAGCAGGCACGGGAGATCTCGCCCGCGGTGTCGCCGGTGCGCCGCAAGACGGGGATGCTCATCGCGATCGTGCTGCTCGCGGTGCTCGTCCTGGGGGCGGCGTGGCTCGTCTGGCACACCGCGCGGAAGGTCACGCCCGCGCGAACCACGCCGCCCGCGACCACGCCCGGCCCCGCAGCGACGTCTTCGTCGCGTCCCGCCGCCATCGCGCCGACGCGCAGCGCGTAGTCGCCTGCCGCGGCGCGTTCGTTCGGCAGGCTCCGGAGATGCTCTGGCCCGAATGACGAATGCCTGGGGCGGGCCCCCAACGACAAAAGGGGTGACGCATGAGGCGGATGCCTCGGGCGGGCCCCGATGACGAAGGGGTGACGCATGGCCAGTCAGGAGCCGATGTGGCGGAAGCGCTGTGATGCTCAGTCGTGGATCACGCCGGCGTGAGCTTGCCCAGGATGCGCGGCCCGCGCGCGCCCGTGGCGCGGGGTACGTTCCCCGGCTCGCCGTGCACGTGGAGATACGCCAGCAGAGCGAACGCCACCGCTTCCTTCGCCTCGCCGTCGAAGTACTCCTCCTCGAACTGGCGCACGCGCACGGGCGCGAGCAGCGGCGCGAGCATGCGCACGAGGGTGGGATTCCTGGCGCCGCCGCCGGAGAGCAGCACCTCGGTGATGGGCTCCGGTAAGAAGCGTCGATAGGCATCGGCGATGCTGTGCGCCGTGAGGGCGGTGGCGGTGGCGACGACGTCGGCCGTGGTCGCGCCGGGGTGCGCCTCGCGCGTGCGTGCGATGAGCCGCGCGACGTAGCCCGCATCGAACAGCTCGCGCCCCGTGGACTTGGGGGGCGCGCTGGCGAAATACGGCGCCGCCAGCAGCTCGGCCAGCACCGGCGCCACCGGCGTGCCCGCCGCGGCCAGCCTGCCGTCGATGTCGTACGGCAGCCCCGGGGCGAGCGCCCGCACGACACCGTCCAGCACCGCGACGCCTGGTCCGGTGTCGAAGGCTCGCACGCCCTCCATGCACCCGTCGCTCGCCGCGGGTGGCACCACCGTCACGTTGCCGATGCCCCCGATGTTCTGCAGCGCGCGCCAGCTGCTGCCGGCAAAGAGCAGGGCGTCGGCGATGGGCACGAGCGGCGCCCCCTGCCCGGCCGCGGCGACGTCGCGCACGCGGAAGTCGCTGACGACGTCCACGCCGGTGCGCTCGGCGATCACGGCCGCCTCGCCCAGTTGCCAGGTGGAGTGCAGCGGTTCGTGCCAGAGCGTCTGGCCGTGCGAGCCGATGGCGCGCACGTCGCGCCGCTGTACGCCGGCCTCCGCCATCACGCCCACCGCCGCCTCCGCGAGCCACCCGCCGAGATCGAAGCCCAGCCGGCAGTAGTCGCGCGCCGAACCGGAGATGAGCGCCTGCTGCAGCCGCTCGCGCTGCGCGGGGGAATATGGCGTCACCGTGTACGCGAGCAGGATGGGGTGGACGGCGGAGGACGTGGGGCGGGGCGTATCCGGAACGCCACCGGGACGGGCGTCCTCCTCCGCGACGTCGCTCGCGTCCCCGAACCGCACGGCCGCGGCGGAGATCCCGTCCAGCGACGTGCCGCTCATCAGGCCAACGTACACATCAGCCGTCAGCATCTTTTCCCATTCCCCGGTCCCTATTCGCGATTCCCTATTCCCTATCCACGGGCGGCGGTTCGCGCTGCAGCACGCGGCGAATCACTCCGCCCGCCGCGGCCAGCGCCCGCTCCGCCTCGTCGCGCGGGAGCGCCAGGAAGTGCATGACGATGGCGGTCTTGAGCAGCCCCCCGGCGCGCTCCAGCAGCGCGCGCGCTTCCGCGCGCGGCACGTCGCACACCTCCATCATGATGCGCTCGCTGCGGTCCTCCAGCTTCCTGTTGGTGGCGCGCAGGTCCACCATCAGGTTGCCGAAGGTCTTTCCCAGCCGGATCATCGCGCCGGTGGTGATGGTATTGAGCACCAGCTTCGTCGCGGTGCCCGCCTTCATCCGGGTGGATCCGGTGACCACCTCGGGGCCGGTGACGGGCAGTATCAGAATATCAGCATACTGCCGCGTTTCGTCCGGGGGCGGCGAGCACGCCACCAGCCCCGTGTGCGCCCCCACCGAGCGGGCATGCGCCAGCGCGCGGCGCACGTACGGCGTGGTACCCGACGCCGCGATGCCGATCACGAAGTCGCCGGCGCGCACGCCGTGGGCGTTCAGGTCCTCCACGGCCGATTCCAGCCGGTCTTCTGCGCCCTCCTGCGAGCGCGTCAGCGCTCTGGGGCCTCCGGCGATGATCCCCTGCACCATCTCCGGGTCGGTGCCATAGGTGGGCGGCATCTCCGACGCGTCGAGCACCCCGAGGCGTCCCGACGTGCCCGCCCCCACGTAGAACAACCGCCCGCCCGCGCGAAAGGTGGCCTCGGCCTGCTCCACCGCCCGCGCGATGGCCTCGCGCTGGCCGTGCACCACACCGGGGATGCGCGCATCCTCGGCGGCGATGAGATCCACGATCTCCAGCGGCGTGGCGAGATCGATGTTCGCGGTGCGCGGGTTGCGCTTTTCCGTGACGCGCGGGTCGACGACTCTGGGAGACACGGAGGGAAAATAGGCGATATCTTCTGCGCATGCCTCGACTCGCTGCCGCCGCCGGGTGCCTCGCGCTGGTCGCCAGCATCGCCGCGCCGGGCGCAGGCGCGCAGATCATCCGCCCACCCGCGCGGCCGCCCGAGCCCAGCGCGTGGGTGGCGTTCTCGGTCGGGCTCCTGCAGCCGCTCACGGTGGACGACGGCAGCACCCAGAGCACCTGGCGCTTCGGCAACTCCGTGCAGTACCGCGTGGCGCTCGAGAAGCCAATCCAGAATCAGTCGTCCATCGGCCTCACCGCCACGCTCGCCCGCGCACCGCTCAGCTACGAGCCGTTTGCCGGCGGCGGGCTCCCTGCCTGTCCGGGGACGTGCGATGCCGATGCGAACATCACGCAGCTCTTCGGCACCTTTCACGCAGGGGGGAGCGCCATCGGGTTGCACCAGGTGATCGAGCTGTCCCTCGGCGCCACCCTGTACTCGGACTTTCGCACGCGCTCGGGGGACCGGCTCCCGCCCGCGAGCTCCGATGCCGATCTGTCGCTGCAGATCGGCTACGGGTTCGGCTACACGCTCTCGCCGCTGCTGCAGATCGAGCTGGTGCAGGACCTTGGTCTGGGCGTGCATCAGCGCACCGGCCTCTCCGGCGGCAGCAATGCGGTGGCTCGGCTGTACACCACGCGGATCGGCCTGCGCTACGGACTCGGCCAGCGCTGACCCCCGACGGCAGCCTCGGGCATTCTCAGATGCTGATGCGCGCGCCTGGGGCTGCGCGGGCTCGCGCCGTCGGTGCGATATTTGCCGTTACCGTGTGATGCACCGCACCGGCGACAGGGTGCGGCGCCAACGGTCGAGCGTGGCAGTCGCACGTGTGCGGCACGCGCACTCGCTCCCGAGATGGTGCCGGTAGTCCGAGGGAATCTCATCCGAACTGGCCACGCACCCTCCCCGGGGCCGCTTCGGATCTGGCGATTCTCGCCTCGCCTCAATGTCCCTGACACCGGGCATTGGCTGCCGTGGTCCGGAGCCACTCGGGCGATCGTGCAAGGAGAATCCATGAACACTGGAATTGGAGTCACGCATCGCGATCCGCCGGTGGTGGCGGATCGATCCGCTGCGCACGAGATCGAGGGTGGTTCCACCACCGAGGCCGTCGGCGGAGCGGCGGCGATCGTGCTCGCGATCCTGGCGCTGATCGGCATCCTCCCCTTCTCGCTGGCGTCCGTTGCCGCCATCGCCGTCGGTGTGGGTCTCGTGGTGGCGGGCGGGGCGATCGCAGCGCGCTACCGGCGCGTGCTGGCCGTCCCGGAATCCGGCGCCACGAGGCGGGAGATCGTCGGCGGCATGGGCATGGAAGCCACGGCCGGCATCGCCGCCGTCGTCCTCGGTATCCTGGCACTGCTGGGCATCGCGACGACGACGCTGCTGGCCGCCAGCGCGATCGCAGCGGGGGCAGGGCTGCTCATGGCGAGCGGCTCCATGGCACGCCTGGAGTCGCTCGTGCGCTGGGAAACCCTACAGGACAGCTCCAGGGCACACGACCCCGTGTACGCCTCTGCGGGCTCGGAGGTGATCGTCGGTCTTGGCGCCGTCGTCCTCGGGATCCTGGCACTCACGGGCATCGATCCACTGACGATGATACTCGTCGCGATGCTCGCCATCGGCGCCTCGCTGCTCATGAGCGGATCGGCGATCGCCGGCACGTTCGTCAGCAGATTTCGCTGAGCCACACCACGGCAAAACGGCGAGCGGCAGCGGAGCACGCTGCTCCGCTGCCGCTCGCCGTTTTCGCCGTCCCGCTGCCGTGCGCCGTCAGACTCTCACTTGCGCCGGCGCGTTCAGCTTCACGACGATCGTGCCCGAGCTGCGCACGCAGCCCTCGTAGTTGGCCGTGGCGGCGGCTGTCGCGGCACCGGCCGCGGCGCCCACCGCGCCACCGATCACGGTGGACTTGGTGCTCTTGCCGAGGATCTTGCCCGCGATGGCACCCGCCGCGGCCCCGATGGCCACCTTCTGCGCGTCCTTGCTCGCCGGCTGATTGCGGACCCGGTCGATGGACGCCGACTGCATGGTCGCATCCAGCGGATACGTCTTGCCGCCGAAGGTCACCGAGTTGACGGCGAACTCCATCACGATGGCATCTCTGCTGTTCTCGCTGCGCTTGAGCCCCGTCACGGTGAGCGTCACCGTCGCGCCTGCGGGGATCACGGCGCCGTTCGAACCCGTCACCGCGTTCTGCACGGTGGTGGTGATCTTGTCGCCGACGTGATTGGTGTTGGTGCACACGTCCGACGTGGGACGCAACGAGAGCTCCGTCCCGGCCGCGATGGTGCCCACCGCACCGCCGCCGCCGGAACCGCGCGTCACGACGTTGCCGCTGGAGGTCGTCCGGGGCTTCGCGGGCGTGGAGGGCCGCGAGCTCGAGGGCCGCGACGCTGCGGGCCGCGAGCTGGCCGGCGCGTTGGCGGCCGGGGTATTCGGGACGTCCTTCAGCTGCGGCTGCGCCGTGGTGTCGCGGCCCGCCATCGCGAGATCGCGATTCAACGCCGAATCACTCGCCAGCGCGGACGTGTCCTGCTTTCCGTTGTCGCTCTTGCACGCGCCGAGCAGAAGCGCGGTTCCCAGCGCGAGCGGCGCGGCAAACCGGCCGATATATTTGGACATGGACGTGCCTCCGGGGTACGTGTGCGGTGCTGCGCCTGAAGTGCTTCGGGAAGTTTAAGACCTGCAACTAGTTAGCCGACAAGATAATCGCCTGACGAGGGCCCCGCCAAGTGCCTGCTACCGCCGCCCTCCGCCGGCTGGTTCCGTACTACCGCCCGTACCGCCGGAATGTTGCCTTCGGGCTCTTTCTGGTCGTGGCCGCGTCCGCCTTCGCCAGTGTCATCCCCTGGCTGCTGCGGCGCGGGCTCGATGGAATACGCGCGGGCGTTCCGCTGCGTAACATCTGGTGGCTCGCGGCCGCGATGATCGGCATTGCCCTCGTGGGAGGCGCCATGCGCTATCTCATGCGCGAGCTGCTGAACGGCGTCAGCCGCTGGATCGAATACGATCTGCGCAACGACCTGTTCACCCAGCTCGAGGTGCTGGACGCCCGCTTCTACACGCGGCATCGCACGGGCGACCTGATGGCGCGGCTCACCAACGACCTGAGCGCCGTCCGCATGGCCGTGGGCCCCGCGATCATGTACCTGATGAACACGATCGCCGGCGGCGCCTTCGCGTTGTACTTCATGCTCCGCATCGACGGCCGCCTCACGGCGATCGCCGTACTGCCGATGCTGCTGCTTCCCGCGATCGGCCTCTGGATGGGCAAGCGCATCCACGAGCGCTTCGAGGCCGTGCAGGAGCACTTCGGGAACATGACGACGATGGCCCAGGAGAACATCGCCGGTGTGCGGGTGGTGCGTGCCTATCGTCAGGAGGATTCCGAGATCGGCCGCTTCGCCGCGATGAACGAGGAGTATCTCGCGCGGAACATGCGGCTGGTGAAGCTCTACGGCGCGATGCACCCCTCCTTCGTGCTGCTCGCGGGCTTCGGGACAGTGGCCGTCATCGCGCTCGGCGGCGCGCTCGTGGTGCGCGGCCAGATCAGCGTGGGGTCGTTCGTTGCCTTCGGCCTGTACCTCGGCATGCTCACCTGGCCGCTCATCGCGCTGGGCTGGGTGATCAACCTGTTCCAGCGGGGCGCGGCGTCGATGGGCCGCCTACTCAATATCCTCGACGCACGTTCATCGCTCGCCCTGCCGGCACATCCCCGCGCACTCCCGGCGCACGCGCCCGGCCAGCCGGCCGGCCGCCGCGTGGAGTACCGGAACGTGGGCTTCCACTATCCGCCGGGCGCGCACGAGTCAGCGGACAACGATGGACGGGCGCACCATGCGGATGCCGGCGAGCCACGCTGGGTGCTGCGCCACGTATCCTTCACCGCGCCCGCCGGCGCGACGATCGGCATCGTGGGTGCTACCGGCAGCGGCAAGAGCGCCCTCATGGACCTGCTGCCGCGGCTGTACGATCCCCAGGAGGGCGAGATCCTGATCGACGGCGTGCCGATCACCCAACTGGATCTCGTGACGCTGCGCACGGAAATCGGCTACGTGCCGCAGGAGAGTTTCCTGTTCAGCGATACCATCGGCAGCAACCTGGCGTACGGCAGCCGCAACGAGGAGGCGGGCCGCTGGGCCGCGGGGATCGCTCAGCTCTCGGAGACCATCGCGAGCTTCGCGGGAGGATTCGAGACCATGCTTGGCGAGCGGGGTATCAACCTGTCCGGCGGCCAGAAGCAGCGCGCCGCGCTCGCGCGGGCCCTGGCGCGGCGGCCCAGCATCGTGCTGCTCGACGATGCCCTGTCGGCCGTGGACACGCACACGGAAGCCGAGATCCTGCACGCCTGGCGCACCGCCCTGGCGGGGCGCACGGCGCTCATCGCCTCGCATCGCATCAGCGCCATCCGGGACGCCAGCTGGATCATCGTGCTGGACGAGGGGCGGGTGGTGGAGCAGGGCACGCACGCGGAGCTCATCGCGGCGGGCGGCCGTTACTGGTCGCTGCTCAACCGGCAGCAGCTGGAGGAGTCCATCGAGGAAGAGGGGGACGTGGATGCTGAGGATTCCGAGTTGGCAGAGACTCTCGCGGACGGTAGAATAGACCGATGAATCGCGTGGAGATTCAGGGCAGCTCGTTGACGGCTGGGGCTTCCGACGCGCGCGCCGCGACGCTGGAGATACAGCTCCGCGCCGCGCTCGACGACATCGCCGAGCTGCGCGCGCGGGACCAGCTCAAGACCCAGTTTCTCGCCAACGTCTCCCACGATCTGCGCACGCCGCTCACCGCGGTGATCACACACGCGGAGATCCTGCGCGACGGGCTTCTGGGGCCGCTCACCGAGCGTCAGCTGGAGAGCATCAACGGGATCATCAGCGGCGGCCGGCAGCTGCTCGCGCAGGTGGGCGAGATCCTGGCCTACGCGCGCGGTGCGGCCAACCAGCTCGCGGTGGTCACGTCCGAGTTCTCCATCGCCGACGTGCTGCGCCAGGTGAGTGGGCTGAACGAGTCGCTCATCGCCCGCAAGCAGCTGGCGCTCGAGATCGACGTGGACGATACGCTCCCGCCCATCCTGGCCGATCGCGAGAAGGTGACGCACATCGTCGGAAATCTCTTCGGCAACGCGATCGACTTCACCCCCGAGGGAGGCCGCGTCTGGCTCCGCGCGACGGCGGCCGCGGGGCAGGCTACCCGTGAGATTGTGGTCGAGGTCGGCGATACCGGGGTGGGCATCGCCCCGGAGCACCACGACCTCATCTTCCGGGAGTTCGCGCAGGTGGATTCGACCCCGTCACGCCCGCATCACGGCACGGGACTTGGACTGACTATCGCCAGGAAACTCGTGGAGCTACATGGCGGACGGATCTGGGTCGAGAGCACTCTCGGGGCAGGGAGCCGATTCTTCTTCACGATCCCCAACCGGCTCGAGCGCTGACGGGCATGGGGAGGGCGAGGGCGAGGGGGGCGGCGACGCACCCTCCACGCCCTACGTGCTCATCGTGGAGGACAACGCGCTCGCCAGCGGGGCGTTGCGCGTCCTGTTCGAGCAGACCGGACACCGGGTCGGCGTGGCCGCGACGGCAGCCGAGGCGGTGGGCATGGTGGCGCGCGACACGCCGGATCTCATGCTGCTGGACCTCACCCTCCCTGACGGGGATGGTTTCGGCGTGCTGCAGCGGCTGCGCGCCGGGGGCTGTTTCCCGCGGGTGGTGGTGGCGCTCACCGGCCACGACGAGCCCGCCCTGGCCGAGCGCTGCGCGGACCTAGGGTGCCGGGACATGCTGCTCAAGCCCGTACCCACGCGCGAGCTGCTGCGGCGGGCATCCGAATGGCTGGCCGAGTGATTGGGGTGCCGGCAGCATCCGGCGCGCCGGCAGCGTGTGACGCCAATGGCACGGCACGAGCCCGCGACGCCTACCGCGCGGCCGCTACAGGCGATTCCGCAGCGCGTCGGGCGTGAGTGTCTGGAGCGTGCCCGAGAGTACCGCCAGATAGTTCGTGATCATGAGCACCCCCACCACGATGAGCAGCGCGCCGGCAAGGCGGTCCACCCAGATCATCCTCGACCGGAATCGGTGAAACACGCTCATGAAGCGATCGATGGCCACCGCGGCGAGCACGAAGGGGAGCGCGAGCCCCAGCGAGTACGCCGCGAGCAGCACGAGGCCGCGCCCGAGATCGGCCTGGGTTGCGGTGTAGGTGAGAATGCCGCCAAGGATCGGGCCGATGCACGGGCTCCAGCCCGCGCCGAAGGCACTGCCGACGAGCACCGTGCCCAGATAGCCGAGCGGCTTGTCGGTGATCTGCACCCGCCGCTCGCGGGCGAGCCAGCCCATATTGAACGCACCCAGCAGGTACAGGCCGAAGAGGATGACGAGCGCGCCGCCCAGGCGGGTGATCCATACCCGATGGACGAGGAGCAGCCGGCCGAGCACCGTGGCCGTGGCGCCCAGCGCGAGGAAGATGAGCGAGAAGCCGAGCACGAACAGGAGCGCGTGCACGAGGGCCGTGCGGCGCGCGTGCTGCACGTCCTCGAGGCTCAGCCCCGTCACGAAGGTGACGTAGCTGGGGATCAGGGGCAGCACACATGGTGACAGAAAGCTGAGCAACCCCGCGGTGAACGAGATCGCCACTCCCAGCGAGACGCCTTCCATCTCCTCCTCCGCGCCGGAGTCCGCCGGCGACGCGGGCGCCGCCGCGCGCGCGCCGACCGGGATGCGCGCACGGCTGCTGCAGTGGTACTTCGCGCTGAAATATCGTGTGTTCCGCCGCGAGCGGCGACCGCCGGACGGCCGCCGCGGGCTGATCGTGCTGCAGATCGACGCGCTCGCATACGCGGAACTGCGCCGCGCCATCGAGCTGGGATACTGTCCCACCATCTCGCGGATGGTGCGCGAGGAGCACTACCTGCTGCGGCGCTGGTTCTCGGGGCTGCCGTCCGCCACCCCGTACTGCCAGGCCGGCATCTTCCACGGCGAGAACGACGGCATCCCGGCGTTCCGGTTCTATGACAAGGCGCTCCGTCTCGTCGTGACGTGCAACAGCCCGCGCGGCGTGCAGTACATCCGGGACCGCATCCACACGCCGGGCGCGCTGGCGGGGGGATCCAGCTATGTGAATCTGCTGGACGGCGACGCGCGCACCGTGGCCTTCACGGTGGCCACGCGCGAGCGAATGTCGGTGTACCGGCGGCTGGGCGGCACGCGCATGGCGCTGCTCATCCTGCTGCACCCCGTCCGCGTCGCGCGCATGGGGCTGCAGGCCCTGATGGAGTGGCTGCGGGAGGAGTGGGAGCGCTCGGCGGGCGAGATGCGGCGCCAGCGCACGCACAGCGAGGGGCTGTTCCCCTTCATTCGCATTCTCAGCAACGTCGTGGTGCGCGAACTCCAGACGATGGCCATCCTGCTGGACATCTACCTGGGGGTGCCGGTGATCTACAGCACCTTCATGCAGTACGACGAGCTGGCGCACCACTTCGGCCCGTCCAGCTGGCAGGCGCTGCGCGACCTGCGGCGCACGGACGCCCGCATCAACGAGATCCGGCGCATGATGCGGAGCGCCGCGGGGCGCGATTACGATCTCGTCATCATCTCGGATCACGGCATGACGCCGGCGGCGAGCTATCGCGTCCTGTACGGGGAATCGCTGGGGACCACCGTGCAGCGCATCCTGGAGGGGGATGCCCTGCGCCTCAAGCGCACGCCGCTGCGCGCGCACGCCAGCTTCGCCGCGGACAGCGAGTACGCCGACATGGCGCCGCAGATCCTCGAGACCGTGGCGCAGCTGACCCCGCGGCGCAGCCGCCGGCGGCGTAGCCTTCTGCTTCGCTCGCGCGATTGGGTGCGCAGCCGGTACGGTCTGCGCGAGCTGATCCTCCCGGAGAAGTACCGCGTGGACGAGCGCAACGACGTCGTGGTGACGTACAGCTCGGACCTGGCGCTGCTGTACTTCGCGAGCGAATCGGCGCGGCTGGAGCTGAGCGACATCGTGCGCGAGCGCCGGCGCGCGCACCTGTACGCGGAGCTGCTGGCGCATCCGGGCATCGGCCTGGTGGCGACGCTCAGCGGGCCGGCGGTGCATCTCGAGAGCATCCACGGCCGCGCGCTCGTGGTGAACGGCACGCTGGACGTGCTGAGTGGACGCAATCCGCTGGAGCCGTACGGCACGCTGCCGGTGCTCGTGCGCGCGGTGGAGCACCTGGTGCGGCAGCCCAACGCCGGCGATCTGGTGATCTTCGGCGCGTACGACGGCTACGAGATCGTCTCCTTCGACGATCAGATCGGGGCGCACGGCGCCGCCGGGGGCAACCAGACCTGGCCCTTCCTCATCGCGGACCGCGCGCTGGCGCTGGAGCATGCGACGCTGGAAGACGCGCGGGACCTGCACACCGCGCTCATGGCGCGATACGGGAAACCGGCTCGCGAGCGCTAACCGCGCCCCGTGCCTTCCGCCCCTCCGCCCTCCGACCCTCCGCCGTCCAGCCTCCGCCCCACGCCCCACTCCCGCACCTCGTCCCCCGACATGCGCTCCGGCTCGTCGGTGTCGCCCGATCGGCGCTGCACGCCGCGGACGACGGCCTCCACGGTCAGCAGGGGCGCGTCCGCCTCCGCGACCACCCCCGACTCCCAGCGGCCGCGATCGAGTCCCTTGAGCACCAGGCGGTACTTCGCCGTGTACACGGTATAGCGGACGGCCGGAGCGGCGGCCGCGGCGCGCCCGGCCGACCCCCGCGCGTCCGCGAGCAGGACACCTGCCGCCGCGCGCGCACCGGTCTCGGGCTCGATGAAGATCTCCTGCTGCACGACCACCTCGCCGTCCGGCTCCATGCCGTCCGGCTCCACGCCCGCGGGCGCGTCATCCACGAGCTCTGATGACAGAGCGTCCGGCGCCGCAGCGCCCGGCGCGATCGCGTCCGCGAGCCCGTCGCTGACCACCTCTGCTGGTCCGGCGTGCGGCGCGTCCTGCGCCGCCTCTCGCGCCCCGGGCTCGGCGGCCAGCGCTTCGGGCTCCGCCGCGATCACGGCAACGCCGCTCTCCACGCCCCCCTGCCGGATGGGCGCGAAGAAGTAGATCTCGATCACGCGTTCGGGCGCCACCTGGGCCACGATGGCGCGCAGGAAGCGCTCGCGGGTCTCCGGCAGGAAGATCATCAGCGGCTGCCCGCCGCGGCCGGCGCCGCCGGCGTTCGCGCCGGTTCGGCGGGGCGGTGCAGCCCGCGTGCATCCAGCTCGCGCTCCACGTACAACCGCAGGATGTGCATGAAATCCTGGGCGTTGGTCACTACGCCGAACGCCTGGTGCGTGCCCCGGTCCTTCAGCTTGCTCACCACGAACTCCGACGAGTCCACGCAGATGGTCGGCAGCTCGCGCAAGGTGCCATCCGCGTCGGCGACGAAGGCAGGCAGCATGTTGCCCGTGGCGATCGCGTGCAGCGCCGTGGCGATGAGGATGGCCATGGTGGCCTTCGTGGTGTGCCGCTTCATCGCGTCCTGCGCCTGGAGCATGTCGGTGACCACGTCCGGCAGCGGCCCGTCGTCGCGGATGGAGCCCGTGAGCACGAAGGGCACCTGGTGCAGCACGCACGCGTGCATGATGCCGTCGGTGATGATTCCCTCGCGCACGGCCGCCGCGATCGAGCCCGCCGCGCGCACCTTGTTGATCGCGCGCATGTGCAGCCCATGGCCGCCCGTGGTGGCCTCCCCGGTGTTCGTCATCCCCAGCGTCGTCCCGAAGATCGACGCCTCGATGTCGTGCACCGCGACGGCATTTCCCGCCAGCAGCGCCTTGACGAAGCCGTTCGCGATGAACCAGCTCATGTCGTTGCGCGCGCGCGAGTGCACCAGCGCGGGCCCGGTGACCCACACCGGATAGCCGCCGCGCTCCCGCTCGTCCACGACCAGCCGCGCCATGAGCGCGTAGTCGATCGGCTTTTCGCGCGATACCTCGCTGGTCATGAACTTGAACTCGTCGCCGGCCTCGCTGGATACGAGCTCGGTCTGGACGAAGATCCCCTCGCTCCCGTCCTCCGCCTTGCCTACGGCTACCGGCTCGCCTTTCCCGACGCGGCGACCCTCCTTCACCCAGAGCGTGCCGTCGCGGTCCAGCACGAGCGCCGCATCCATCCGCGGCTCGCGCGGCATCCGCCACTCTCCGCGGATCTTCGCGTAGGTCGGCAGATTGGTGGTGGAGAAGAACCCCTCCGGCAGCACCCCGTCGGCCGGCGCGGGAACAAAGCGCGCCTCCGGCGCCGCAACGAGGCTCGGCGAGCTGAAATCAGGCGGTGAGATGGTCACGGGGGGAAAGATAGATGGTAGGACGGGGGCGGAGGGCAGAGGGAATTCGGACTCTCGGGCCGCAGGCCCGCGCTGCTTCCCCACGCCCCCCTGCCCTACAAAAGCGCCACCGGATCCCGATCCAGGGTCACCCGCATGCCTCCGCTCTTCGGCACGTCGAAGCGCTCCAGGAAGTACCGCGCGACCTTCGTGAGCTCGCCCGGGTGCCTGGCCTTCACCAGCACGTGCCAGCGCCAGCGATTCTTGATCCGCTCGACGGGACAGGGGGCGGGGCCCACGATGGTCAGGCCCCTGCCGGGACGGCCGGCCACGATGGCGTGCAGCCACTCGGTGCCGCGCGTGGCCAGCTGCTCGGTGGCGGCCTCGGTGGCGCCGCTGAACACGATGTTCGCCAGACGCACGTTGGGCGGGTAGGTGGGGTCGGCGCGGCCGGGCAGCTCCTCGCGCACGAAGCCCTCGTAGTCGTGCGACAGGGCGCAGCGCACTGCGTGATGCGCGGGCGCTCGCGTCTGGATCACCACGCGGCCGCCCTTCGGCCCGCGTCCTGCCCGTCCCGCCACCTGGCTGAGGAGCTGGAAGCAGCGTTCCGACGCGCGGAAGTCGGGCAGGTTGATCCCCACGTCGGCATCCACCACGCCCACGAGCGTCACGTTCGGGAAGTCCAGCCCCTTCGCGATCATCTGAGTCCCGAGCAGGATGTCCACCTCGCCGCGGCCCACGCGATCCAGGATCTGCGTGTGCGCCCACTTGGCACTCGTCGTGTCCACGTCCATGCGGGCAATGCGCGCCGCGGGAAAGCGCTCGGCCAGCGAGCGCTCCACCTGCTGGGTGCCCAGCCCCTTCTGCCGCAGCACCACGCCGCCGCAGCGCGCGCAGGTGGTGCGCGGCGCCTCCGCGTGCAGGCAGTAGTGGCACACCAGGCGCTCGGGCGACCGGTGATACGTCAGGCTGATGGAGCAGTTGGGACAGGTGGCCACGTCGCCGCAGCCGTTGCACTGCACGAACGAGGCATATCCGCGGCGATTCAGCAGCAGGATGGACTGCTCGCGCGTCGCCAGCCGGTCGCGAAGAGCATCTTCTAATGGCTCGCTGATGATGTACCGGAACGGAT
>DATEPM010000093.1:0-4603 GCA_035273185.1 Gemmatimonadaceae bacterium | reverse complement strand
CGCCGCGGCGCTGCGCCGCCGCGGCGGGCAGCGCCTTGCGCGGCGCCGCGCCGTGAATTTCTTAGAGGCGACCTCGGGAATGGATTCGCACGCACCGGAGCATTCCAATGATCTCGAAGCTCCTCTCCGCGACCGTCTGGGCGGCGGTCGCACTGGCGGGCGCGGGCGCGTTCGCCTGGATCGCGCTCTCGCACGGTGAGACGATCAGCGCGGCATGGCTGCTCACCGCGGCCATCTGCAGCTATCTCATCGGCTATCGCTTCTACAGCAAGTTCATCGCGGCGAAGATCTTCGCGCTGGACGCCACGCGGCCCACGCCCGCCGTTCGGCTGGACGATGGGCGCGACTACGTGCCCACCAATCGGTGGATCGTCTTCGGCCATCACTTCGCCGCCATCGCCGGCCCGGGACCGCTCGTCGGGCCGACGCTCGCCGCGCAGTTCGGCTTCCTGCCCGGCGCCATCTGGATCCTCGTCGGTGTGGTGCTGGGCGGCGCGGTGCAGGATTTCGTCATTCTCATCTCCTCGGTGCGGCGCAACGGCAAGACGCTCGGTCAGATGGCCCGCGAGGAGATCGGACCCGTGGCCGGCTTCACGGCGCTCGTCGCGGTGCTCGGGATCATGATCGTGCTCATCGCGGTGCTGGCGCTGGTGGTGGTGAACGCGCTGCGCGCCAGCCCGTGGGGGACGGTCACCATCGCGCTCACCATCCCCATCGCCCTGCTGATGGGCGTGTATCTCCGCTGGCTCCGCCCCGGCCGCGTGCTCGAGGCCAGCGCGATGGGCATCGTGCTGCTCGTCCTTGCGCTGTACGCGGGGCGCTGGGTGGCCGAGAGCGCGTCGCTGGCGCCGATGTTCACACTCGGCGGCACGACGCTCGCCTTCGCGGTGATGATCTACGGCTTCGCGGCATCGGTGCTGCCGGTGTGGCTGCTGCTGGCACCGCGCGACTATCTCTCCGCCTTCGTGAAGATCGGGGTGATCCTGGGGCTCGCGCTGGGCATCCTGATCGTGCTGCCGCCGCTCCACATGCCCGCGCTCACCCGCTTCACCGACGGTACCGGGCCGGTGTTCGCCGGGAAGGTGTTCCCCTTCGCCTTCATCACCATCGCGTGCGGCGCCATCTCGGGCTTCCACGCCCTCATCTCGTCGGGCACCACCCCCAAGCTGCTCGAACGGGAGACCGATGCGCGCATGATCGGCTATGGCGGCATGCTCATGGAGTCGTTCGTCGCGATCATGGCGCTGATCGCGGCGTGCGCGCTCACCCCCGGCGTCTTCTTCGCCATCAACGCCCCGGCGAGCGCCATCGGGGCCACGGCGGCGAGCGCCGCGCACGCCGTGCAGCAGTGGGGGTTCACCCTCGACCCTGCCGCGATGGAGCGGCTCGCGCACGAGGTGGGGGAGAAGACGCTGCTCTCCCGCACCGGGGGCGCACCCAGCCTGGCGCTGGGAATGGCGCAGATCTTCTCCGGCGCCTTCTCCCGCATGGGCGGCGCGGGCGCCACCGCGCTCTGGTACCACTTTGCCATCATGTTCGAGGCGCTCTTCATCCTCACCACGCTGGACGCGGGCACGCGGGTGGGCCGCTTCATGCTCCAGGATCTGGGGAAGCACCTCTGGGCGCCGCTGGGCCGGGTGAGCTGGTATCCGGCCGTCGTCCTCACCAGCGCCGTGTTCGTGGCGATGTGGGGCGACTTCCTCTATCAGGGCGTGGTCGATCCGCTGGGCGGCATCAACTCCCTCTGGCCGCTGTTCGGCATCTCCAACCAGCTGCTCGCGGCCGTTGCGCTCTGCGTCGGCACCACGATCATCATCAAGATGGGCCGGGCGCGCTACGCCTTCGTCACGCTCCTGCCGCTGGCCTGGCTGGTGGTGGTGACCATGAGCGCGGGGTGGGCCAAGCTCTTCTCCGGCGACCCGAGGCTCGGCTTCCTCGCCCATGCGCAGCTGCTGCGCGATGCCGCGGCGTCAGGCAGCCTTCCCTCCGGCGTCGCGTCGGCCGGCATCGCCCTGCGCATGGCCTTCAACGACTACCTGGATGCCGCCGTCGCGGGGTTCTTCATGCTCGCGGTGCTCGTCATCCTCGCCGACAGCATGCGCGAATGGACGGCCGTGCTCCGCGGCCGCAAGCCGGCCGTCTCCAGCGAGGTGCCGTTCGAGCCCGAGGTCGCGATGGCCGGCGACTGACATGCGAGCGCACACCCCCGGCTTCAACGAAGCAGCGGCGCCCCGCCGCTGCGCCACGCAGATAGGCTGACGTTCCCGACCTTCACGCCATGTATCCGAGATTCCTCACACGATGTGCTCCGCTCCTCGGCGCGTTGATGCTGCTGGCCGCGCCGGCCGTCGCCCAGCACCCCGATACATCGAGGAGCTTCGATTTCACCATCGCCAACATCATGCGCGGCCCCGAGGTGTACGGCCGCGAGCCCGAGCGCGTGCGCTGGAGCGCCGACGGCAAGTGGATCTACTTCATGTGGAACCCGCCCGGCACCGACTGGCGCGAGCCGCCGCGGCTGTACCGCGTCCGCGCCAGCGCCGGTGCCGCGCCGGAGCGCGTGCCGGACAGCCAGGTCGACTCCGTGGCGCCGCTGCTCGAGACCGGCCGCCTCTCGCCCGACGGACGGCTGCGCGTGGTGAGCGCCGCGGGGGACCTCTATCTGGTGGACGTGGCGCGCGCGACGGTGCGCCGGCTCACCGAGACGATGGCGGACGAGTCGAGCCCGAGCTTCAGCGCCGACGGCCGGCAGGTGTTTTTCGTGCGCGACAACAACGTGTACGCGCTCACCCTGGACGGCGGGCTCGTAAGGCAGCTGACGGATCTGCGCGCCGGGCCGGCGCCCGAGGAGCCGAAGCGCGCCGAGGGACAGCGCGCCGCGCTCGAGGCGGAGCAGCGCGAGCTGTTCGGCGTCATTCGCGACCGTCTGCGCGAGGACAGCATCCGCAAGGCGGAGACCCGGGCGCGCGATTCGTTGCGCGTGCACCCGCTCTACCTGCAGAAGGGGGAGCGAGTGACCTCCCTGGCCGTCTCTCCAACGGGACGCGCGCTGCTGATCACCACCGCGATTCCCGACGAGCGGGCGCTGGCGACGAAGATCCCCAATTACGTCACCGAGAGCGGCTACACCGAGGAGATCGCCGGGCGCACCAAGGTGGGCGATTACCAGTCGGGCGGCCGCGTGGCGTTCATGAGCCTCCCGTCCGGCACGGTGCACTTTCTCGCGCTGGCCCCGGACAGCGCTCGCTCGCTCTCCTCCGCCACGGTGCTGGGGTGGAACGAGGCGGGCACGATGGCCCTGCTGTTCAGCGTGAGCCGCGACTTCAAGGACCGCTGGATTCACACGGTCACGGCCGGCGGCACGCTCCACCTGGTAGACGCGCTGCACGACAGCGCGTGGGTGGACGGCCCCTGCTTCGGCTGCGGCGGCTGGTCGGAACATGGCCGGCGGCTCTGGTTCGTCTCGGAGGCGGACGGCTTCGCGCACCTGTACAGCATGGCGGCCGATGGCAGCGACCGCCGTCAGCTCACCCGCGGGCGCTGGGAGGTGAGCGGGGTCCAGCTCTCACGCGACGGCAGGTACTTCTATCTCACCACCAGCGAGCAGTCCCCCTTCGAGCAGCACGTCTACCGCATGCCAGTGGCCGGCGGCGCGCGCGAACGGCTCACGTCGCGTGTCGGCGCGCACGACGTGACGCTGTCGCCTGACGAGACGATGCTCGCCGACGTGTACTCCGAGGCCAACCGCCCGCCCGAGCTCTTCATCCAGCCGAATCGCCCGGGCGCCGCGATGGCGCAGTTGACGGTCTCGCCCACGCGCGCGTGGCTGTCGTTCCCCTGGATCAGGCCCGCCATCGTCATGGTGCCGGCCTCGGACGGCGTCCAGGTGCCCGCACGCATCTACCAGCCGGGCGACATGGGCGCACGGCCCAACGGGGCCGCCGTGATCTTCGTGCACGGGGCGGGCTACCTCCACAACGTGCACAACTACTGGTCCAGCTACGCCCGCGAGTACATGTTCAATCAGTACCTCGCCTCCCGCGGCTACGTGGTGCTCGACCTGGACTATCGCGGCTCCGCGGGCTACGGCCGCGACTGGCGTACCGCCATCTACCGCTGGATGGGCGGCCGCGACCTGCAGGACGAGGTGGAAGGCTCGCGCTATCTCCATCAGCGTTTCGGAATCGATCCCGAGCGCGTCGGCATCTACGGCGGGAGCTACGGCGGCTTCATGACGCTGATGGCGCTGTTCACCGCTCCCAAGTCGTTCGGTGCCGGCGCCGCGCTCCGGAGCGTCACCGACTGGGCGCACTACAACAACGGCTACACCGCGCGCATCCTGAACTTCCCCGACCGCGACACCCTGGCGTACCGGCGCTCCTCCCCGATCTTCTTCGCCGCGGGACTGGAGGATCCGTTGCTCATGTGCCACGGCATGGTGGACACCAACGTGCACTTCGAGGACATCGTGCGCCTCACCCAGCGGCTCATCGAGCTGGGGAAGCAGCACTGGTCGCTGGCGCCGTATCCGGTGGAGAGCCACGGGTTCGTCCGCCCCGATTCCTGGACGGATGAGTATACGCGCATCTTCGACCTCTTCCAG
>DATEPM010000092.1:0-3304 GCA_035273185.1 Gemmatimonadaceae bacterium | reverse complement strand
CGCGCGGCTGCTCGGGGTCGCGCTCTCGTCGCTCGCCGCCGACGCGGGCGCCGATCAGCTGGCCCTGTTCGAGCATCGCGACGCGGAGGAGGCTGAAACGGAGCGCGATCGGAATCTCGTGCGCGCGGTGGATCGCGTGCGGGCGCGGTTCGGCGAGCGCGGCATCCTGCCCGGCGGCCTGGTGTGAGTCCCGTTCTGTCGTGAGGCTCCGGCGCGGCGTCTCTGGATCGCGGCGCCGGACGGATTCAACGCGTGGGCGCGATCGGGTTGGCGGACGAGTCACCCGGGGCGGGGTGCACCGCGGCCGGATGCTGCTGCTCCTGCTCGTGCGGCGCCGCTGCACTGCCTGCGGGGTGCACCGTCGGCGGCGCTGTCGGCGTGGGCGCGGGGGCATCCTCCTCCCGCGCGCCTGTCAGCGCGGGCGCGGGCGCTCCGGCCTGCCGTGGTGCGAGACTCGGATGGATGAGATAGCGCAGCGGATCCACCGGCCGGCCGCGCACCAGCACCTCGAAGTGCACGTGCGGGCCGGTCGAGAGGCCGGAGGATCCGACGGTCGCGATGACATCGCCGAAGGAGACGAAGTCGCCCTCCTTCACCTTCACCGAGCTGCAATGTGCATAACGACTGCGCACGCCCTCACCGTGGTCCAGCTCCACCATCAGGCCGTCACCGAGCCGGCGGCCGACGAATACCACGCGTCCCGCGGCGGGCGCGGTGATGCTGGTGCCGCGGGGCGCCGCGACATCGACCCCCTTGTGCGGGCGGAAGATGCCGAGGATCGGATGCCAGCGTGAGCGCGAGAAGCGGCTGGTGATCTGGCCGATGACGGGGAGCACGATGCCCGGCGACGGCTGCGCGAGCCCCATCACCGTCTGGCGCGCCGGGCCGGTGCGCGATCCGGTGCGCGTGCCGTGCGCCGCGGCCATCTTCGCGACGGCTGCCGCCGGCGCATCCTCGTCGCCGCTGCCGATATCCTCCATGCTGCGCAAGGAATCCGTGAGCGAGAGGATCATGTTGTGTGCATCCGCGAGCTGGTCCGCGGTGGCCATCACCTGAATGGAATCGGCGGCCACGATGGTGCCGAGCCCCAGCAGGGCTGCCGCGCAGAGCGCGGCGGTGATGATCGCGGCACGCACGTGCCGCCGCCGGATGCGCAGCGCGCGCGTGGGGCGCAGGGGGTTCGGCGGCACGATGAGAATCGTCCAGCCGGTCCGCCGCTTCGGGCGCCCCACCGCAGGTGCGGTCACCGGCTACGCCCCGGAGCCCGAGAGCGCGGCCTGCACCGCGACCGGCGTGGGCACGCTGCGCTTCTGTCTGGCGCCACGCTCCTTCTGCGCGATGGGCGTGATGGAGAGGCGGCCCTGCACCGCGCCCCCCTCCTGGATCATGATCGTGCCCGCCTCGATGTCACCGGTGACCGTCGCCGTGGGCTGCAGCTCCACGCGATTGGTGGCGCTGACGTTGCCCTGGACCTTGCCGCCGACGATCACCTCGCGCGCCTTGATGTCGCCCACCACCGACGCGCCGGTGCCCAGCACGACGACGTCGGCGCGGAGAATGGAACCCTCCAGCCGCCCGTCGACGCGAAGCGTGCCGTCGGTCTCGATGTCACCGCGCACCGTGAGCTGCGCGTCGAGCACCGAGTAGCCGGCGCCGGTGGTGGGGGGAAGAGTAGGGTCCGGGCGGCGTTTGAGCAGACTCATGGCAGGTCCCGCGCGCTGAGGGTGAAGCGATGCTGTGGAGCGGATGCGAGGGGAGTGCGCCGCGCGCATCGATGCGATACACCTGCGATACACCTGCGATACACCGCGTCGCGAGCCTCCGCGTTACAGACGAACGCGGCGGCCCGATGATTACACTCTCGTTCGTCACGCGCACGCGCGCGAGGGTTCACTGCCGTCACCGCGCGCGCACGCCGGCAACGCGCAACGATCACGTGTCGTGAAACACGACGGCGGTGATCCCGCGCACAGCGCACGCGAGCGCTCCTCTTCCGCTGGCGCCTGCGCATGTCACATTTTCTGACACCACTCTCTTCATCGGACCTCGATGCCGACGCCACCCGAGCCGCAGACCGCCCCGGCCACGCTCCGTCTCGCCACCACCCCGACGGGCGTTCGTACCATAGAACTGCACCGGCCCGAGAAGCTCAACGCCGTGAATCCCGCGCTGTCGCGCGAGCTACCGCACGCCATCGAAGCTGCCGCGCGCGATGATGCCGTACGCGTGGTCATGATCATCGGCGCGGGGCGCGGCTTCTGCTCCGGGCTGGACCTTTCCGAGCCGCCGCGGCTTCCGGATGCGACGCTGGTGCAGCGCCTGGACCCGCTCGCCTGGGTGGGCCGCTGGATTCTCGCGGTGACCACGTGCGAGAAGCCGGTGATCGCCGCAGTGAACGGTGCCGCGGCGGGCGCGGGCTTCGGGCTCGCGCTGGCCGCAGACCTCCGGTTGGTGGCGCGCGGGGCGCGCCTCACGGCGGGGTACGTGCGCCGTGGCCTCAGTCCCGATGCGGGGGTGAGCTGGTATCTCCCGCGACTCGTGGGACTCTCGCGCGCCACCGACATCATTCTCTCGGGCCGCGATGTCGATGCGGACGAGGCGCACCGTATCGGCCTCGCGGCCGTGCTGCTGGACGACGAGGGCTTCGCCGCCGCCGCGCTGGCGTACGCGGAGCGCCTCGCCGCGGGCCCACCCATCGGCTACGCGCTCAGCAAGCGCCTCCTGGCCGCGAGCCTCGACCGGCCGCTGCCCGAGCAGCTGGAGCGCGAGCTGGCGGCGATCAAGACCTGCTTCGCGTCGGCCGACGTCGCGGAGGCGATGGCGGCGTTCCGCGAGAAGCGGGTGCCGTCCTTCCGCGGCGTTTGACCCCCGCCGCGATCTCGTCCATCGTGCGCCCTGTCGCGACCGACGTGGTGACGTCGGCGGTGATGTCGTGGCCGGCCCGCGCGGTGTCGTCGCGGTGCTTGATGAGGAGCCACTGCGCCTTGGCGGAGCTGCTGTCGCCCTCCCGCGGCTTCATGCGCACCAGCACCCAACCACCCCGCAGGCGCTTGCCGTGAAGGATGAACTTGAGATCGCCGTGCGCATATCCCTCGCGCAGCGCCGCCTCGCCGCCGCCGCCCTCGGCGTCGTACGTGCCGCGGTCCCAGAGCATCACGGTGCCGCCACCGTATTCACCTCTTGGAATGGTGCCCTCGAAGTGATTGTACTCGATGGGATGGTCCTCCACCTCCATCGCCAGTCGCCGCACCGCGGGATCGTAGCTCGGCCCCTTGGGCACGGCCCAGCTCTTCATCACGCCGTC
>DATEPM010000091.1:0-2867 GCA_035273185.1 Gemmatimonadaceae bacterium | reverse complement strand
CACGCCCACCGCCGCGCAGGTGGCCGCCTGCACGCGGGCGCGTGCCGACGCGAAGCCGGTGCTCGCGCGCTGGGCCGCTCTCGAGACGAGCGGCCTCGCCGCCTTCAACGCGAAGCGCAAGGCTGCGGGAGAACCGGTGGTGACTCCGCCCGGGCCTCGTTGACGCGGCGCCTTGGCGAACGGGCTGAGGCCCGGCGGCAAATCGGCCGCCGGACGCGCTACTCCGCTGGACGATCCGTGGGCCCTTCGGCGGGTGGAATCACCGTATCCTCTTCGCGGTCCACGTTCCCCTCGCGCTTGCGGAGCCGCTTGTCTTCCTGCTTCTGCTTGCGCGCCAGCTCCTTGCGGCGCTTCTCGAAATCGTAGTTGGGCTTTCTCGCCATTCGTCGACGCTCGCTTCGGGTGTGGACGCGCTGCAGCCGGCTTCTGGCGATGTGCCATGCCGGCGTGATCCTGCAACATAACCACGGCGTGGCTGGCCCGTCGTCTGCAGCCGCGTGAATCCGCGCGTCGTCATGGCCCCGCTCCGGGGCCGACATCTCATGAGCAGCCGCGAGCTGCACGGAAATCCGACATGACCCTGCCACTGACGGACACCCTGGCCAAGGTGGAGGTGCTGGCCGATCTGGAGCCGGTGGTCCACGATCTCATGGAGACCCACGAGGCCAAGCGCGTGCTCTGGTTTCCGAGCGAGCTCCTGGCGCCCCCACCCGATACGGATCCGGACCAGCATGTCCACGAGCTGCGGCATCGGGCGGAGGGGATCAGCCTACCGGCGCGCGTGGCGCTCGCGCTCAACCTGCTCACCGAAGAGGGGCTGCCGCACTTTCACCGGCTGCTGGCGGTGTATCTGGGCGGCGACACGTTCTGGAGCAGGTGGACCAACCTCTGGACGGCGGAGGAGGATCGGCACGGCGCCGTGCTGCACGACTACTGCCGTGACAGTCGCATACTCGACAACCCGGTGCTCGAGCGCATGCAGTTCGCCTATCTGCGCGCGGGCTTCGAGCCGGCCTGGGACAAGGATCCCTATCGCGTGTTCGTGTACACCACGCTGCAGGAGCGCGCCACGCAGGTGAGCCACGCCAACACCGGCAAGCTGGCCAGCGAGTATGAGCCCACCATCGGCACGGTGCTCGCCAACGTCGCCAAGGAAGAGGCGCGGCATTACACGTTCTATCGCACGGTGTTCAGGGAGGTGCTCGCGCGCGATCCGAACCGCGCGCTCGTGTCGGCCGCGGAGCTCATGCCCAGCATCGACATGCCAGGGGTGAGCATGCCGCATTTTCGCGAGATGGCGGACGTCATCCGCCGCGCCGGCATCTATGGACCGCGCGACTATCTCAGGATCGTGGAGGAGCAGATTCGATTCTGGGCCATCGAGACGCTGGACGGGCTGAACGAGGCGGGGCAGCGCGCGCAGGAGACGATCGTTGGGATCCCTGCGCGGCTGGAGCGGCTGGCCAATGCGCTGGACACCCGCAGCCGAGCGAAGAGCTTCTCCTTCGAAGTCGCCTTCAATCAGGAGTTCAGTCTGGGCTGAGGGCCTTCCGAACCGCTCCCAACCGACGCCGGCCGTACCTCGGGCGCGGCACTGCACCGGATGTTTCGCGGCGAACCGGCGGGACGGCACGATTCGTGGAGCGCGAGCACCCGTCATGCAGTAGTTTCGAGTGCTTCGTCCACCTCCTGCATCCGCCGCGGAGAGGATTGCAGTGGTCGGCGCTCGCCGGCTCGTGGACACACGACACACATCACGCCCTGAGGAGCACCATGCGCACGACCGGAACGGTGAAGTGGTTCAACGCGGAGAAGGGGTTTGGCTTCATCACGCCTGACGAGGGGGGGAAGGACTGCTTCGTTCACTTCTCGGCCATCCAGGGGAGCGGCTTCAAGTCGCTCGAGGAGGGGGAGCGCGTGGAGTTCGAGGTGGGACAGGGACAGAAGGGACCGCAGGCCGAGAACGTCACGCGGCTGGGCGGCGGCACGCCCAGCGGGGGAGGGGGAGGTGGAGAGGGCGGTGGTGGCCGTGGCGGCCGCGGCGGACGTGGTGGCGGTTACGGGGGTGATCGGGAATCTGGCGGCGGGGGACGTCGCCGGGAGTACTGAGCCTCGGTCTCTGCACGCCCTCGCCGGATGTCGCCGGCGAGGGCGTGTTGCCAGGACCGGCGCCCACGCTCGCCGCCCCCGGAGCGACAGCGGATTCACCGCTCCGGCCGCGCATTCCACCGATTCCCGCCTGGCGTCGCTGGTACGACCCTTGACTCCGCTTGGAGTCGAGGGACTCACCAGTGACCTGCCCGGCGGAACACGTGAATCGAATCCTGACCTTCGCGAGCGCGCTCACCCTGGCGCTCGCGCCTTCTCCTGCCGCGCGCGCCCAGGCCGCGGCGCCGCTCGGGCCGCGGCCGGTCCGGCCGGTATTCTCGATGGGGCAGCCCCCGCTCTGGGGCCCCTATTTCGCGGGGCTGGGCCTCGCCGGCGGCGGGGACGGCGCGGCCGCCACCCTGCTCGCGGGGGTGCATCACGCCGTGACGAATCCCGTCACCGGGATCCTCGGCGGATCGGCCGAGGCGTATGCCACGCTCGGCGGTGTGGACCGAGGCGCCGGGCTCCGCCTGCTCGCCACGTCGCGCATCTTCGCGCTCGCCGCGGGCGCGGACTGGAACGTCAGCCGCGGGGATCTGGACCTGCTCATCTCCTATCAATCCGCCATTCGCCGTGGCGGACTCCTGGGCGGCGGGACGATGGTCCGTGTCGACTGGCTGCCCACGCGCCATCAGACCTTCGGTATAGGCCTCAGCATCCCGGTGCGCCAGCCGTTCGCGGGGCGCACCCGGCCGCGGCGCACGGACGTCCGGCTGCCC
>DATEPM010000090.1:0-9364 GCA_035273185.1 Gemmatimonadaceae bacterium | reverse complement strand
GATTCCGATTGCCAGACACTGATCGACGTCCTGCGGCTCCGTGCGGACACGATCGGCGATCGCGTCGCCTACCGCTTCCTCCCGCGGGACGGCGCGGACGATCTCCCGATGACCTTCGCCGAACTGGATCGCCGGGCCAGGGCGGTCGCCGCACGGCTGCAGGAAGACGCGCGCCCCGGCGATCGCGCGCTCCTGCTGTACCAGCCGGGGCTGGAGTACATCGCCGCGTTCTTCGGCTGCCTGTTCGCCGGCGTGATCGCGGTGCCGGCGTATCCACCGCATCCGCGTCGTCCGGATCCGCGCGTGCCCAGCATCATCGGCGATTCCGGCGCGACGATCGGCCTGACGACGGCGGCGCTCTTCTCGCGGCTGGAGCGGTGGCGCGGCGACGATCCGTCGCTCGGCCATCTGCGCTGGCTGGCGACCGAACACGTGGACCCGCCGGCGACGGCACCGGCATGGCGCCCGCCGTCGTGCACGCGCGACTCGGCCGCCATGCTGCAGTACACGTCCGGTTCCACCAGCGCGCCCAGGGGCGTCATCCTGACGCACGCCAATCTGCTGCACAACCTCGCCCTGCTGCACCGGAACTTCGACCCGCGCCCCGACGATGTCGGCGCGTTCTGGCTGCCTCCGTTCCACGACATGGGCCTCGTGGGCGGCATCCTCGGGCCGTGCTACGTCGGCATCTCATCGGTGCTCATGCCGCCCGCCACCTTCCTCGCGCGCCCACGCTGCTGGCTGGAGGCGATCACGAAGTATCGCGCGACGACGAGCGGCGGGCCGAACTTCGCTTATGACCTCTGCGTGGACCGGACGAGCGTCGAGGATCGGGCCGGGCTGGATCTGTCGAGCTGGCGGACGGCGTTCAACGGTGCGGAGCCGGTTCGGGCCGAGTCGCTCGATCGGTTCGCGCGGGCCTTCGCGAGTGCCGGCTTCCGACGCGAGTCGTTCTTTCCCTGTTATGGGCTGGCCGAGGCGACCTTGATTGTTTCCGGGGGCCCGGCGGGCGCCGGTGCGCGCGAGCTGACGGTGTCGCGCGCGGCGCTCGAGCACGACCGCGTCGCCGCGCCGGCGGATCCAAGCGATGCGATGCGCCTCGTCGCGTCGGGGGTGCCCGCGCCGGAGCTCACGGTGTGCATCGTGGACACGGCACTGCGCGAACCGTGCGCCGACGGGCGTGTTGGCGAGATCTGGGTGAGCGGCCCCACCGTCGCGCAGGGCTACTGGGGACGGGACGCCGAGAGCGCCGACACCTTCGCGGCGCGGCTCGCGGAGGATGGCGCGGCCACGGGCGCGCGGCGCTTTCTGCGCACCGGGGATCTGGGTGCGCTGATGGACGGCCACCTGGTGGTCACCGGCCGGCTCAGGGACCTGATCGTGCTGGACGGCCGGAACGTGTACCCGAACGACGTCGAGCTCGCGGCCGAGCGGTGCCACCCGGACGTGCGCGCGGGTCACGTGGTGGCGTTTGCCGTCGAGCGCGACGGTCGCGAACAGTTGGTCGTCGCACTGGAAGTCGGACGCCGCCACGACGGCGCGGACGATGGCGTGGTGATCGCCGCGGTCCGATCGGCGGTCGGTTCGACGTTCGGCATCCTGCCTGACGAGGTGGTGCTCGTGAGGCCTGGCGCGCTGCCGCTCACCTCGAGCGGCAAGGTGCGACGCCGGGCGACGCGGGAGGCCTATCTGCACGGGGAGCTCGAGAGCACTCGTTCGCGGGACGACGGCGCGGCCGGAAGCGCGGTGGTGCTGCGCGACGCGACGCCTCGCGAGCTGGCGCCGCGGTCGGGCAACGGTCACGGCGCCGCCGCGACGAGCCGCGCAGCCATGCTGGAGTGGATCCGCAGCTGGGCGGCCAACGAGCTGGAGCTTCGGCCGGAGAGCATCGATGCCGGCCGATCGCTGCGCGATCTCGGGGTGGATTCCCTGATGGCGGTGAGCTTCGTCGTGGCGCTCGAGACGCAGTTGGGAGTGCGGATCGACACGAATCAGGTCTGGACCGCGACCTCGATTGACGAGCTGGCCGACAAGCTGACCGCGGGCTCGCGCGGCGTGCGGCAGGGCGGGGACGCGGCGATCGTGCCGACGAACGAGCTGCCGGAGCTCGAGCTGCTGCCCTCGCGCTTTGCGGAGCTGGCGTCGGTGGGGCTGCGGAACCCGTACTTCGTCGCTCACGAGGGGACGACGGCCAGCACCGCGCGCATCGGCGGCCGGGAGCTGCTGAATTTCTCGAACTACAACTATCTGGGGCTCTGCGGGCATCCCGCCGTCAACGCGGCGGCGCGCGAGGCGATCGAGCGGTACGGCACCTCGGTTTCGGCCAGCCGGGTCGTGTCGGGGGAGCGGCCGCTGCACCGGGAGCTGGAGCGCGAGATCGCCGAGTTTCTCGGCGTCGACGATGCGGTGGCCTTCGTCGGCGGCCACGCGACCAACGTGTCCACCATCTCGCACCTGTTCGGCGCCGGCGACCTGATATGCTGCGATGAGCTGGTGCACAACAGCGCCGCCCAGGGCGCGCAGTTCTCGGGCGCCCGGGTGCTGCAGTTCCCGCATAACGACTGGCGCGCGCTCGACCGGCTGCTCGGGGTCGTCCGCGGCAGCTATCGGCGTGCGCTCGTGGTGATCGAGGGCGTGTACAGCGCCGACGGCGACATCCCCGATCTGGCCGGCTTCATCGAGGTCAAGACGCGGCATCGCGCCCTGCTCATGGTGGACGAGGCGCACTCGCTCGGCGTGCTGGGAGCGCACGGCCGCGGGATCGGGGAGCACTTCCAGGTGGATCCCACGACCGTGGACCTGTGGATGGGCACGTTGAGCAAGGCGCTCGCGAGCTGCGGCGGCTACATCGCGTGTCGCCGCGCCCTCGCGGAGTACCTCCGGTACACGGCGCCGGGATTCGTCTTCAGCGTCGGCATGACACCGCCGAGCGCCGCCGCCGCGTTGGCCGCGCTGCGTGTCCTGCGCGCCGAGCCGGAGCGGGTGGAACGACTGCGGCGGAATGGGCAGCGTTTCCTGGAGCTGGCGCGCGCCGAAGGCGTGGACACCGGCTGGAGCGAGGGCACACCGGTGATTCCGGCGATCGTCGGCGACTCGATGCGCGCCATCGAGCTCTCGCAGCGGCTGTTCGACCGCGGCATCAACGTGCAGCCCATGATCGCGCCGTCGGTGCCCAACGACCGGGCCCGCCTGCGCTTCTTTCTCTCGGCCGAGCACACCGACGAGCAGATCGAGACGGCAGTCCGCGCGCTCGCGGCCGAGCTGCGGGAGGTGCGGCTCGGCGGCGAGCGCGTGCGCGCCGCGCTGGCGCCCGCATCACGATGAGCATTCTCGCGCCGTGGCGGACAGGGCAAGCAGTGGCCCGGCACCGGATGCAGCGGCAGCTTGAGGAAGCGATCAGATGAGCGACGGCTCGCTCACCGTCTGCCTGACGGCGGATGTGGAACCCGACTGTCCGCCGTATCTCTGGACGTGGCGCGGCATCGAGGAAGGGATGCCGCGGCTGCTGGATCTCCTCGACGCCGAACACGTACCGGCCACCCTGTTCACCACCGGCGACGTGGCTCGCCGGTATCCGGCAATGGTGCGGGACGCCGTGCGCCGCGGACACGAGCTGGCGTGCCATGGGGTGAGTCACCGGGCGTTCGACGACATGGACCGCGCGACGGCCGCGCGCGAGATCGACGAATCGGCCGCGACGCTCCGCGCGTTCGCGCCCGTGGTGTCGTTCCGCGCGCCCTATCTGCGCTTTCCCGACGCGCATCTGCCGCTGCTCGAGAACGCCGCGTTCCAGCTGGATTCATCACTGGCGAAATACAAGTTGTCGTATCGTCGCCCACGGGCACCGACGATGCTGCTGCGCGTTCCGGCCTCCGTCACGTCGTCGGTGCTGCGGCTGCCGCGGGTCGTTCGGCGCCCCTATCTGCGAGCACTCGCGTCTCCCCTGGTGCTGTTCGTGCACCCGTGGGAGCTGGTGGACTTCCGGCACTCGGCTCTCCGGCTGGACTGCCGCTTCCGCACCGGAGAGCCGGCGGTGCGGTGCCTGAGGGAGGTGATCGGGGATCTCCGCCGGCGCGGCGCGCGCTTCGTGCGAATGCGCGAGCTGCTTCCAGGCGGCGCGCCGTCTCTCGCCGCGTGAGCGTTCCTGTCCCGCCGGCGCGCCTCGGTCGCGAGCGGCGCCGGATCACCGTGGCGGCGTGGGTCGTTGCCACGGCGGTGGTGATCGCCGCCTTCCACTTCGTGGAGTGGCGCCAGGCGCTGGCGGAGATGCGGAGCGCGAAGCCGGGCTGGCTGCTGCTCGCGGTCGTGCTCAACGCGTCGATCCTGCTGATCTGGGCCGCACTCTGGCGCACCATCCTTCCCGCGGGCAAGCGCGTCGCCATCGCGCGGCTGGCGGAGATCACCGCGCTGACGTCGATGGTGCTCAATACGCTGCCCTTCCTGGTGGGCGAGGCCGCCGGGATGGTGCTGCTGTCGCGCCGCGCGGGACTCGGGAACGCGGCGGCGCTGTCAGTGCTCGCGACCGACCAGCTGCTGCTCGGCATCGCGAAGATCCTGCTGCTGTTGCTGGTGAGCGTGCTCGTCCCGCTGCCATCATGGATGCGGCAGGGGCTGTTCGGGCTGACCGCGACCGTCGGGATTCTGCTGGTGGCAATGCTGCTGCTGGCGCACCGCGGCCGCGTGCCACGAGCGATGCGCCCGGCGGGCCGATTCGCCCGGCTGGGAAGGCTGTTCGACGAATGGACCCACGGCCTCGCCGGGCTGCGGAGCTGGCCCCGGTTCACGGGCGCCCTCCTGCTGGAGCTGATGAAGAAGGGTGCGGAGCTGGGCGGGATCATCGCGGTGCAGTACGCGTTCGGGCGCGTGCTCCCGCCGGCCCATTCGCTGCTGGTGCTCGCCTCGCTGAATCTCGTGACCGTGCTCCCCGTGGCGCCGGCAAATCTGGGGGTGTACGAGGCAGCGGTGTTCTTCTCGTATCGATATCTGGGTCTCCCCGCACAGGACGCCCTCGGGATGGCGGTCGTGCAGCATGTGTGTTATCTCATACCACTCGTAGGGGCTGGGTACGTGGTCATGACGGTGCGACAAGTCCGGATCAGGATGTAAGGACGGGAAATGCAGCGGATTGACCCAGCGGGAAGAGCACGGCGACGGGCGATACAGTCCGGGATCGGGACGTCTCGTACGAGCGGGACTGGCCTCTAGGGGCGAAGGGGGGCGCGGATTACACGGATTTTGGCGGATTGCTTCGCGTGGCGGACCAGTCTCCTCGCGCAACGAGCCGGGACGAGCAGCTTGGGGACGGCCTCGGGACCCTTCTCTCGGTAGAGTAAGACTCCTCTCGCACAATGAGGGGCATGTATACGACGTGCTGCCCTGCTTTCTGACAGTGCGCTCGCCTCAGGTGCTGCAGATGAAGCGATAGAATTTCGGCCGCGGGCCAAAGTGAAACAGCAGCCCAAGTTCGAGATTGGTTGCGCGGAGATAGCTCAATAGCTGGCGCCTGGCGACCGGATGGAGCTCTGCGGTGGACTTGACCTCGACGACCAGGATGTCGTCGACGATGAGATCGAGTCGTTGCCGGCCGATCACCTCGCCCTTGTACATCACCCGCACGAGCACTTCGCGCGCGAGGTGATGGCCCCGAGTGATCAGCTCACGACTCAGTGCCTCGCAGTAGATCTGCTCCATGTAGCCGAAGCCGAGCGTGCTGTAGACCTCGTAGAAGGCGCCGATCACCGAGCGTGTTAGCGCCTCTTCCCGCAGCGGTTCGCCCGGCATGCAGCCAAACTCGCGCGTGGGTGCGCATTCCCTCACATCAACCGCGGGCAAGTCGGATCATTCACATGCGCTGTTCCCATCTCCTCCAGTCTCAGCGCCCCACGAGGAAGGGAGCCAAGCCGGTAGAAGCGTCCCGAGGCCGTCCCCAAAGCTGCTCGTCCGGGCTCGTGGCGCTCGGAGTTGTCACTGCTGGGGAGCGATCCGCGGCATCCGTTGCATCCGCGTGATCCGCGCCACCCTTCAGCGGTAGTGGTCAGTCTGGCGCGTACGAATCGTCCCGATCCCCGACTGTATCGCACGTCGCCGTGCTCTTCCCGCTAGCTCTTCCCTCTAGCTCTTTCCCGCTGTCTCCGCCACGACTATCCTCTCAGCAGGCGCCCATAGAGCCGCTCATGCTCGTCCAGCACGTCCCCCCAGCTGCCGCGTGGGGCCACGGCCGCATTGTGCTCGGCGATCCGCGCACGCAGGCTGGGATCGGTGATCAGGCGCCGGAGCGCGGCGATCATCTCCTCGTCCGAGGAGGCGAGCAGGCCATCGACGCCGTCCTCGAGCAGCGCGGCGACGCCGGCCTCGCGCATCGCGACCACGGGCAGCCCCGCCGCCCTGGCCTCGAGCACGGCGATGCCGAACGCCTCCAGGCGCGTGGGCAGCACGAACAGATCGGCGCCGGCATAGAGCGCGCGAAGCTCCTCGCGGTTCGCGCGGCCGGGGAGCTCCACGATGCCCGAGAGGCCGAGACCTCGGACGAGTCGCTCGAGGGCAGGGCGCTCGCTGCCCTCGCCCAGGATGCGCGCGCGGAAGCGCAGCCCCGGCATGGCGTCGCGCAGCGCAGCCAACATGCGCAGCAGCGCACGCGGGCGCTTCTTGGGCTCCAGACGCATCGCCGAGACCACGAGCACCTCGTCTCCCGCCCGCTGCCGGCGAGCGGGACGCCACTCTTCGGTATCGACCGCATTGGTGAGGATCGACACGTCGGAAATCCCCAGCACATCGGCGGCCTCGCGGGCCACCACGCCACTCACCGCGGTGAACGATGCACCGCGCGCGGGCAGGGCGAGACTCCGCACGACAGGCCGCAGCCACCACGCATGGTTGCGCAGCACCGAGTGGAAGCTCACGACCGTGGGCGCCCCGTCGGCCAGCGCCGACAGCGCCGCGCTGTATGCGGCCGGCGAGACGATGCTGGCGTGCGCGTGCACGAGGTCGAATTGTCCGGCGCGCAGGGCCTGCCGCAGCGCCGCGAAGGCGCCGGGGTTGACGGCGAAGCGAAACCCGGGGAACAGTCGTGCGGGTACGCGATGCACCGGAATGCCCCCCGCCACCGGGTCGCCCGGCGTCGGGGTGATCACGTGCACGTCGTGGCCGCGCTCGCGCAGCCGGAGCGCGAGATCGCGGAGGTGCAACTCGATGCCGCCGAGCCGGGGGAGGAACCAGTCGCAGGCGAGGGCGAGCTTCACCGCGCGGCGGCGGGGACGACGGGGCGCTCGTAGATCCGCCAGCGCCGATACACCCTGGCGCCTAACCGCTCGAGCGGGCGGCGCATCGGCAGATTGTCCTCCAGGATCCACGACGCCTCGGCCGTCTCCACGCCCGACTCGTAGCCGCGGCGGAGAATCTCGTGCAGGAGCAGCGCGAAGATGCTGCGGGTGCGGTACTCGGGTTTGACGCCGAGCAGCAGGACACGCCCCGTGCGCAGCTTCATCTTCCCGGTGAGCAGATGATACAGTCCGGTGGGCAGCAGCCGGCCGTTCCCGATGCGCTTGAAGAGCACGTTGAAATCCGGGAGGGCCAGGAAGAAACCTGCCGCCGTCCCGTTCACCTCGGCCACGAGTGCCCAATCGGGGCGGATCAGCGGTTTGAGGTCCCTGGCCATGTGCGTGAACTCCTCGTACGACATCGGCACGAAGCCCCAGTTCCGATCCCATGCGGAGTTGTAGATCTCCCACGCCCGATCCAGGTCCGCGCGGAAGTGGCGCATGTCGATCGACCGAAAGGAGACGCCCGCGTCCCCGGCGGCGCGTCTGGCGTGTGCCTCGGTGCGCGCGTCGGAGTGAATCCCCTGCGGGCCGAAGGGGAACTGATAGCCGAGCAGGTCCTTCACCGGCGCCAACCCCGCCTGTTCGAAGAGCGTGAGATAATACGGCGGGTTCCAGGGGGTCATGAACATCGGGTGCTGGTCGAAGCCGTCCACCAGCAGGCCGCACTCGGCGTTGGTGGATGGGCTCATCGGCCCTCGCATGGCCTCCAACCCGCGCCGCGCCAGCCAGTCGTGGGCCGCGCCGAAGAGCGCGTTCGCCGCCTCCTGGTCCTCGAACGACTCGTAGAACCCGAAGAACCCCACCCGATCACCGTGGAACTCGTTATGCGCGCGGTTCTCCACCGCGGCCACGCGTCCCACCACGCGGCCGTCGCGCACGGCGAGGAACAGCTCCCGGTCCGCGGCGCGGTACATGGGATTCTTCTTCGTGTCCACCGCGTCTCGCACCATGAGCCGCAGCGGCGGCACCCAGCGCGGGTAGCGCTCGGTGTCGTAGATGCGCCAGGGGACATCGATGAACTGGCGGAGGGCGCGGCTGCCGCGCACCGGAATGACGTCGATCGGCACGCGCCGAAGATGGGAGGTGCGGCGCGCCGCGTCCAGGGAGTACCTTCTTCCGTCGGACGTGGTCACGACGTCCTCTTTCGCCAGCGTGATCCTCTCGCCGCACTTCCGGAACCGCATCGCTGCCCGGCCCGCCCTCTGGCTCTCGGCGGCGTACCTCGGCATCACCTTTCCGCTGCTCGCGGCCGACACCGTGCGCTCGACCGCGGGTGTGGTGGCGCTGCATGCGGTGCTGCTCGTGATCACGCTGCTTCTGGCGTGGTCCGGCGCACGGTTTCCGCGCGGCGAGGACCTGGAGGCGCTGCTCCCGCTCGCCCTGATGCCGGCGCTCTACGCCGAGCTGCCATGGCTCATCAAAGCGGTAGGACGGCCGCTGCAGGATCCGCTCGTCATCGGGTGGGAGCAGCGCGTCTTTGCCGGGGAGCCGGCGCGCGACCTCGCCAGCGCACACCCCGCCGCGCTGCTCAGCAACGTGCTGCACCTCTGCTATCTCTGCTATTACCTGCTGATCTTCGTCCCGCCCGCGCTGCTGTTTCTCCGGCGGCGCCGGCGCGAGCTCGTGCGCACGGTGTTTGCCCTGACGGCGGTGTTCGCGGCCTGCTATGTGGTGTTCATTGCCTTCCCGGTGGAGGGGCCGCGTTACCTGTGGCCGCCGGGGCCGGCGCCGCACGACCAGCCGGTGCGCGCGCTGGCGCTGCGCATCCTGGCCGCCGGCTCGTCGCGCGGCACCGCGTTCCCGTCGTCACATGTCGCCGTCGCCGTGGTCCAGACGGTGTATGCGCTCCATTACCAGCGCTGGCTCGGCTACGCGTGCCTCGCGCTCACGATCGGCATCGGCACCGGCGCCGTGTACGGCGGCTTCCACTACGCGGTGGACGTGCTTGCCGGTGCCGCGTATGGTCTGGCGGTCGCGGTGCTGGTGTGGAGAGTGCCGCTGGCCGCGCGGATGGGCGCCGTGCGCACCGAGGCGGCTCTGGGTGC
>DATEPM010000089.1:0-4804 GCA_035273185.1 Gemmatimonadaceae bacterium | reverse complement strand
GCCGGCGCCGCCTGCCGCCGTGCGGCCGCCGCGCCCCGCTCCCGGCGCGCCGCGGTCCTACCACTTCCCGCGATTCGAGCGCCGCCGCCTGGGCAACGGCCTGCGCATCGTCGTCGCGCCCATTCACAAGCTGCCGCTCGTGACCGTCGTCGTGCTGGTGGATGCCGGCGCCGTGGCCGATCCGCTCGAGCGGGATGGCGTGGCGCAGCTCACGGCCAGGCTGCTGCTCGAGGGCACCACCACCAGCGACGGTGCCGCGCTCAGCGACCGCTTCGAGCGGCTGGGTGCCACCGTGGAGGCGCACGCGGACTGGGACGTGGCGGCGATCACCGTGACGGCGCTCGCGCGCAACCTGGCGCCCGCGTTCGAGCTGCTGGGCGAGGTGGTCCGTACGCCCGCATTCGACACGCGCGAGGTGGAACGGCTGAAGGCGGAACGATTGGCGGAGCTGCTCCAGCTGCGCGCCGAGCCGCGCGGACTCGCCGACGAGCTCTTCGCCCGCTTCGTGTACGAGGGCGCTTCTCGTTATGCGCGGCCGGACGGCGGTGACGGCCGCAGCGTGCCCGTCCTCTCACGCGGCGACGTGCTGGCGTTCTACCGCGCGCGCTACGCGCCCGGTGCCACCACTCTCGTCGTGGCGGGCGACGTCACCGCGCACGAGGTGGAATCGCTCGCGCGCGCCACGCTCGGCGACTGGGCCGGCACGGCGCCGGCGCCCGCCCGCACCACCGATGCGCCGGCACGCCGCTCCCGCGCGGTGCACATCGTCGCCAAGTCCGATGCGCCGCAGTCGGAGCTCCGGATCGGCCACGTGGGACTGCCGCGCAACCACCAGGATTACTTCGCGGCCGTGGTGATGAACGCAGTGCTCGGCGGCCTCTTCTCCTCGCGCATCAACCTCAACCTGCGCGAGGCGCACGGGTACACCTATGGCGCCAACTCGTACTTCGACTGGCGCCGACAGAGCGGACCCTGGCTGGTGTCCACGGCCGTCCAGAGCGATGTCACGGATGCCGCCGCGCGCGAGGCGCTGCACGAGATCGAACGCATCCGCACGGCCCCCATTGCGGCGGACGAGCTCTCCCTCGCCACCAGCTATCTGGATGGTGTCTTTCCGATTCGCTACGAGACGACAGCCGCCATCGCCGCCGCGCTCGCGAATCTCGTGATCTACCAGCTGCCGGACGACTGGTACGACGGGTATCGCGAACGGATCCGAGCAGTCTCCGCGGGAGACGTGCTCACCGCCGCGCAGCGGCATCTGCACCCCGATGCGCTGCAGATGGTTGTGGTCGGGAATCCCGCCGCGGTTCGAGCGCCGCTCGAGGCCCTCGGCTTCGGCCCGGTGACGGTGTACGACACCCAGGGGAACCCCGCCTCGGTCTAGCTCAAACCGGAACGCGACCAATGCCCAGCGCAAAGCTGTCGAGCCGGCGCATCTACACGGGCCGGGTGCTGAATCTCGACATCGACGAGGTGCGCTTCCCCGGCGGCTCCACTGGCGAGCTGGAGATCATCCGCCATCCTGGGGCCAGCGCCGTGCTCCCCTTTCTGAGCGACCCGGCCGGGGACGATCCGCAGATCATGCTGATCAGGCAGTACCGCTACGCCGCGGAGGACTTTCTGTACGAGGTCCCTGCGGGCCGCATCGATCCCGGCGAGGATCCGCTCGCCTGTGCCCGGCGCGAGCTGCTGGAGGAGACCGGCTGCACCGCGACCGACCTCGAGCACATCTATACCTTCTATACGACTCCGGGGTTCATCGACGAGAAGATCCACGCGTTCATGGCCACCGGGCTGGAGCACGGAGAGGCCCAGCGGGAAGCTGACGAATTCATGACGGTGGAAACGATGACCCTGTCGCGCGCCCTCGGGTTGATTCAGAAGGGAGAGATTCGCGACGGGAAGACGGCGCTCACCATCCTGTACGCCGCCGGGTTTCGCGCCGGTCTCTGACGAGCGGGGCTGCACCGGCTGACGCGCAAACGCTACGAGCGCCCGCTGTGTCAGACCAGAAACGGGCGTCCACGCGTGTCCCTCCGTATCGTCGCATTCTGAGGACAGCCGGCAGCGCGCCGAGTCCGCTCCAGATTGGCGAAACTTTGGTTAAATTATTGTCGTAACGGATGTTAACATACGTGCCGGCCTGGCGTCCAACAGGGCATGGCACCTGCTTTTCATTCGGGCGGCGGGATGCCCGACACACTTTATCAGGTGCGCCGGATCGATTCGCCCGTACGGAATCGAGCCTGTGAGCGGCACGGAGGGGGCAAGCACCATGGCTGAGCTAGCAATCAAGCGCGCACCGCTCCCCGGAGCGGCAATTCGCGAAAAGCTGCGCGTCGAGGATGACGCGGGCGTCGTGGCGGCATTTCTCGGGGGCGAGGAGCGCGCATTCCAGGAGCTGGTCGAGCGGTATCAGGGCCGGCTGTTGAACTTCATCTATCGGACCATCGGCGACCGCGAAAAGGCGGAAGACCTGGTGCAGGAAGTCTTCATCCGCGTCTACCGGCACATCCACCGGTTCGACCGCTCGAAGAAGTTCTCCACCTGGGTATACACCATCGCATCGAACCTGGCGAAGAACGAGCTGCGCAACCGCTCGCGCAATCCGCTGGTGCTCTTTCAGACCATCAAGAGCAACTGGGAGGACGAGGACCGTCCGCTCCAGTTCGAGGACACGACGTCTCGGCCGGACGATCTCTACCGCAAGCGGCACCTGCGCGATCTCGTGGAGCAGACGGTGGCGCAACTGCCGGAGCATCATCGGCAGGTATTCGTGCTGCGCGAGCTGGAGGGCAAGTCGTACGAGGAGATCGCGGAGATCACCGATTGTAATCTCGGCACGGTAAAGTCGCGTCTGAACCGCGCACGCAACGCGTTCGCATCCATCATCGAACCCTGGCTGGACTGAGCGACGGCGCCCGATGATCCATCGGGCAACACACTGGGCGGCAGCATCACCTGCGGGTGGTGCTGCCGCTCGCTTCTTGCATCCATCGTTCGTCACGGCAGGCCACACCGGGCGCGCACGTCTGGCCCGCCGCGCCCTTCCGGTGCATACTCCGGGAACCCGTGATGGGGCACCGGGTACCCTTTGACGAACCCGTTGTCCGGGGCTGATTTCCGATGGATTGTCGCGAATTTCGAGAGATGCACGTCGGCTTTGTCGACGACACGCTGCCCGGCATCCAGATGCAGGCCATGCAGCAGCATCTTCGCGCCTGCCATCGCTGCGCCCGACACGACATCGCGGTCCGTCGCGGCCTGATGGTGGTGCGCAGCCTGCCGATGCTCGAGCCCTCGCCTGATTTCATGGAGCGGCTCAACGCCCGGTTGCGCGAGACCCGGCTGGCCGGCGAGGGCCGTCTCGTCGGCGAGGGGCGCTACGCCCGCACGGCGAGCGCGTTCGGTGTGCTCGCGGCTGCCGTGGGGCTCGTCGCCTATCTCGCGCTCACCACCTCGAATCTCTTTGCGCCGACGCCGCTGCTGCGTATGCCGCCGGTGGTGGCCACCGCGCCGGAGCCACCGTCCATGCCGCTCGCGAACGCGGCACTGGTCGCCGCCGTTTCCACCGGCATGGCGGTGTGGCCGGCCGTCCTCATCGCGGATCAGGCGCCGCTGCGCATGACGACCGCGGAGCTGAGCGGCGCGGCGCTTCGATAAGCTGGCTTGGCCCCGCTCCTCCGAATGCCGAACACGATTCCCGAGCCCCGAGAATCGGTCGTATATTCCCCGCATGCCACCGTCCCCTGGATCGTCCGGTGAGAAGGCGCTGCACGCCGCGATTCAGAGCCGGTCGTTCGCGCCGGTGTACTACCTGCACGGCGAGGACGCATACCGCATCAACGATGCGCTCCAGCAGCTGCTCGCCGCGGCGGTGGATCCGGTCACGCGGGACTTCAACCTGGAGCTGCGACGCGGCGCGGAGCTCGATGCGGAGGCGCTCGGCTCGCTGCTCGCCACCCCGCCGATGATGGCCGAGCGGCGCGTGGTGGTGGTGCGCGACGTGACGCTGCTGCGCAAGGACACGCGCGCAGCTCTGGTGCAGTACCTCGAGCGTCCCGCCCCCGACACCGTGCTCGTGCTCACCTCGGCGCCGGACGCCACCCCTGACAAGCTGCTCCTGGCCAGGACCACGGCGGTGCGGCTCGAGTCGCTGGACGGGGCGCGCCTCGAGCGCTGGATCGCGCACCACGCGCGCACGAAGCTTGATTGCGAGATCACGCCCTCCGCGAGCGCGCTGCTGCGGGACGCCGCCGGCACCGACCTGGGCGAGCTCGAGGTGGAGCTGGAGAAGCTGGCCAGCCACGCCAGCGGGGCGGGCCGCGCCCTCATCGAAGATGGCGACGTTTCGGCCGTCGTGGGCGTGCGCCGCGACGAGACGCTCGGCGTCCTGCTGGATGCCGTGGGCCGGCGCGACGCCGCAGCGGCGTTCGAACTGGTGCCGCACATCCTGCAGCAGCCCAGGATCTCGGCGGTGAACGTCGTGATGGCGCTCGCCGCCCAGCTGCTCGCCGTGGGCTGGGCCCGCGCCCGGCGCGCGCAGGGCCTGCCGCTCAACCGCATCGCGCCGGAGATCTTCGCCCTGCTCAAGCGCAGCGGCTCGGTGTATACCGGTCGCAGCTGGGGCGAGGCGGCGAGCGCCTGGCTGAAACAGCTGGACGCGTGGGACGCGGCCGCGCTGGACGCCGGGCTCGAGGCGCTGCTCGCCGCCGATGCCGCGCTCAAGGAGACGCGCCTGTCGTCGGACGAACAGCTCATCAGTACTCTCGTATTGACGCTCTGCGGAGCGGGGGAGGAG
>DATEPM010000088.1:0-11388 GCA_035273185.1 Gemmatimonadaceae bacterium | reverse complement strand
AGCTTGACAGGAACCGAACCAGCGCCGCACAAAAGCCAGACGGCCGGCGCACCACACCAGGTGCGCCGGCCGTCTGGCTCTGTTCCCCGCTCCCGCGCCCCTAGTGCCCGCTGGGGATTGGCCCGGTGTAGTGGAGAGTCGTGTTGCAGAACTGCCCGTCCACGGTGGAGGTATCCGTGGTGTAGTCCGACGTGGCGGTGTAGTCCACGGAGCAGCTCTGCGCCGCGCCGCCCTCCACTGTGTACGAGAAGCTCCCGGCCACGGTCACGGTCTGCGCGCCCACCGGGAGTCCGTTCTCGATGTCGAGGGACACCGTCGTGGTGATCGGCGCCGCGGCCGTGAGATACACCAGCCGGCCCTTGGCGAGGAACCCGCAGCTCGTGGGCTGCTGCGTGCCCGTGATGTTGGCGGTGAGCGAGTGCGTGGTCGGATCGGCTGTGCCGCTGCCGCTCACCGAGACTGCGGTTGTGCCGCCGCGCGGGCACGCCAGCGAAGGATTCGTGACGTCGATGCTCCACGCCGACGAGGCGGCGCTCGCGCCGCTCGGGATGAGATCGGCCGAGATGCCCGAGGATGCCGTGGCCGCCGCGGTCAACGGTGCCCCGAGCTGCACGGCCAGAGCGGCCGATTCATCGGCGCTGAGGGTGCCCCGCGGCGAGGTGGTGTCCTGGCAGGCCGCGACCGCGACGAGCAGCAGGGTCCCGATCGAGAGTGGCGAACGAACGCGCATGACTGATCTCCAGCTGGATGTCGAGAACACCGCGGGCGCAGGGCGCAGCGCGGTCGTGGATGGCACGGCTGAAAGCTGCTCCGCGACCGTTCCGTACACCGTGAGTTCAATCACGCTCCCACCCCGGAGACAGCCATCGGCAGCGCCCTCCGGCGCGTCGTCGGTGACATCGTGCTGGCACGCGCGTCCGACGCGCCGTACTTTAGCGCCACGCACGCCACTGGCGGCACCGATGGAGCGGAAAGCGCAACTTCGCCGTTCGCTTGGCAACGCCTACCAGATCGAGACCGAGCTGGGGCACGGCGGCATGTCGCGCGTCTTTCTGGCCGAGGAGCGCGCGCTCGGCCGCAGAGTGGTGATCAAGCTGCTGCCGCCGGAGCGCACCGCCGGCATCAGCATGGAGCGCTTTCTCCGCGAGATCCGCCTGCTCGCCAACTTGCAGCATCCCTGCATCGTACCGCTGCTGGCGGCGGGCGAGGTGGATGGGCAGCCGTACTATACCATGCCCTTCGTCGCGGGGGACTCGCTGCGCGCCCGCCTGGACCGTGATGGGCGCATCGCGCCGGTGGATGCGCTCGGGGTGCTGCGCGACGTGGCCTCGGCGCTGGCCTACGCGCACGAACATGGTGTGGTGCATCGCGACATCAAGCCGGAAAACGTCCTGCTGTCCGGCGACTATGCGGTGGTCACGGATTTCGGCGTGGCAAAGGCGCTGTCGTCGGCACGCTCCCCCGACGACTCCGGACCCATCACCAGCGATGGACACGCCATCGGCACGATCGGCTACATGGCCCCGGAGCAGCTGGCCGCGGACCCGAACGTGGATCATCGGGCGGACCTGTACAGTCTGGGCGTGGTGGCGTACGAGATGCTGTCCGGCGCGACGCCCTTCGCGAATCTGCCGCCGCGCTCGCGCATGGCGGCCTATCTCGGACAGATGCCGGAGCCGCTGGACACGAGTGACACCGGCGTGCCCCCGGCGCTGGCGCAACTGGTCATGCACTGCCTCGCCAAGGATCCCGGCGCCCGCCCACGCTCGGCGCGGGAGCTGGTGCGCCGGCTCGGCCGGATCGCGGCGCTGCTGGAAGCCCGGCGGCGGTCGAGCGCCTTCGGCGTGGCGCAGGATGCAGTGCAGCAGGCGCGGACCGCGACATCGGCCTACTGGATGCGCCGGCGCCGTGCGTTCGCGATCGCGGGGCTGCTGATCGCCCTGCTGCTTGCGGCGGCCCTCGCCATCGTGCTGCTGCGCCGCTGAGCATCTCCCGCTGGGGCAGCCGGCCGCTGCTCGCGCTCGCCGCAGACGGCGGCAATGCCGTGCCGCTCGCGTTGCGCCTGAATCTGCCGGTGCTGGCCTTCACCGGCGTGGTGGCGTTGCTGGCCGTCCTGCTCTTCGGCCTGGCGCCGGCGCTCCGCGCATCACGGGTGGACCTCGCGACCAGCATGCGCGCGAGCGCGCGGTCCGTCTCGGGCGGGCTCGGCGCCCGCGGCCAGCGATTCCCGCTGGGCAGGCTGCTGATCGCCACCCCAGGTGGCGCTGTCGCTGGTGCTGCTCCTGGGCGCAGGGCTCCTGGTGCGCAGCCTGCGCTCCCTGCAGCTGGCCGAGACGGGACTGACCATCTGCTCATCGTCGAGGTGGATCCCGTGAGCCGCGGATACGTGGACGCCCGCATCGGCCTCTACGCGCAGGAAGCGGCGGCGCGGCTGCGGCGCATCCCCACCGTGGCGGCGGTGAGCTATTCGGAGAATGGCATCTTCAGCGGCACGGAGAGCCAGACCACGGTCCAGATTCCCGGCTTCACTGCGCGGGTGAATGAGGACACGCTCATCGACTACGACCAGGTGGGCCCGGACTACGCCCGCGCCGTCGGCGCGCGGCTGCTTCGGGGCCGCGACATCGGCGCGCAGGACGACGCGCCCCGCGGGTGGCGCTGGTGAACGAGACCCTGGCGCGCTTCTATTTTCCGGACGGGAACGTCCTCGGACGCACCCTGCGCTTCGATTCCACCACGAGCGCACAGATCGTCGGCGTGATCGCGGACACCAAGGACCACGATCTGCGCGGGGCGCCGGTACGCCGCGCGTATCTGCCGTTTCTCCACCCGAACAGCGCCCCCGGCTTGCTGCGCTTCGAGCTGCGCACGTACGGCGATCCGGCGCTTGCCACGAACGCGGTGCGAGGGGCGCTGGCCGGGGTCGATGCCTCCGTTCCCGTGCTCGGCATCGACCCGCTGACGCTCCTCATGCGCCAGTCGCTCGGCGAGGAACGGCTGGTCGCACGGCTCGCGGCCTGGTTTGGCGTCCTGGCGCTGCTCCTTGGCGGCGGTGGGGCTCTACGGAGTGATGAGCTACGCGATCGCGCGGCGCACCGGCGAGATCGGCGTGCGGGTGGCGCACGGCGCACAGCCCAACGCGGTGGTGCGCCTGGTGCTGGCCGATTCCCTGCGGCTGGTGATGCTGGGGCTCGCGATCGGTCTCCCGCTGGCGCTCGCGGCCGTGCGGCTGCTCGGCAGCCAGCTCCACGGCGTGGGCACCGAGGATCCGCTCTCCATCGGGGCGTCGCTCCTTGCTCGTGGCCAGCGGGGTGGCAGCGGGACTGCTCCCCGCGCTGCGCGCGTCACGGGTGGCGCCGGTGGAGCCGCTCCGGCAGGAGTGAGTCGTCGTACTGGTTTCGCTGGCCCGCAACAGCCGGGCTAACGAATCCGCCCATCCCGAGGTCTTACGAGGAGACGCTCTGGTATTCTCTCGAAGGGAGGCAGGTCATGTTCGAACTGGGCCCCGAGAAACTCCTCATCCTCGGCCTCATCGTCCTGGTGCTGTTCGGCGGGAAGCGCATCCCCGAGATCGGCTCAGGTCTCGGCAAGGGCATTCGCGAGTTCAAGCGCAGCATCGCGGGGCTGGACGACGAGCCGGCGGCACCCACCGCGCCGATGCTGCCTGCGCGCAAAGGCGCCGGGCCGGAGGGCGGCCCCGACACTCCAGGCGCGCTCACCAGCACACCGGACGAGCCGCGGCGCCTGCTTGGGTCGTAACCAGGCCCGGGCGCACTGCCGGCAGACCGCTCACGTGCCGAGTCCGCGAGGCGCCCACGCCCGCGCGCACCAGCCTCAGTGCCTGAGCCGCACCGCGGGCGTCGCCCGGCGCAGGAACAGCAGGCCGTCGAAGTTGGCCGGGAACTCCAGGGGCGTCTCGAACGCCTGTGGCACCGCCGCGGTGTAGACGCCGCTGATCAGCCGCATGGGCCGTGGCCCCTTCAGCCACGCGCCTGCGGTGTCCGGCGGCAGCACCCGGAGATCCAGGAAGAACGCCTCCACCGGCACGCGGTTCAGCATGTTCTCATAGGAGCCCGCCGTCGGAATCCGCACCGCGATGTTGCGCTCCCCGCCCGGCTCCTGCTGTCCGGGAGCGATCGGACGCGCCCGGATGGTGCCCTCGCCGATGGTGAAGGCGAGATTCCGGTAGCGGTCGCCCAGCGTGCGCGCCAGCGGCACCGCGGACTGCACCACCTGGCCCTGCAGCGTGAGCCGGCCGGCTTCCACGTCGCCGCCCCACTCGAGCAGCCGGCCCCCGCCGCCCAGGCTGTCGGCCAGCCAGAGCACGTGCTCGGCCACCGTCTCCTCACGGGGCAGGTGACGCAGTCCGACGGCCACGTAGTGCTGGAGCACGCGCGCCATTCGCGTCGCGAAGCCGACGCGTTCCGCGCGGGCGCCCGGCTGCACCCGGGCACCCAACGCCGTGAGGCTGTCCACCACCGCGCGGGCCACCACCCGGCAGTGGGTCCAGAAGCTGCTGTCCGACGCGGCTCCCTCGCGCCCCCAGTTCGCGCTCTCGCCCACGGCGACGCATTGTAGTTCACGCCGCAACCAGGCGTGCAGCGCCGTTCCCGCGATGCTGTCCGGCAGCCCGGTGACGACGTTCACCGCGTGTGTCGCGTTCGGCAGCTCGAAGCCGAAGAAGCCGATCTGCTCCGCGGCCGGCCGACCGCGGTCGTACGCGTGCAGCCACTCCACCAGCGCGAGCACCTCCTGAGTGTCCCAGCGAGCGCCGAGGGTGCGCAGCAGCTCGCGCGGCGCGCCGATGCCGGTCCGGACGTAGCGGTCCAGGTCCATCGCCTCCGGCATCGGCGCCTGGACGGCAATACCCCGGAAGCCGGCGTCCGCGCCCAGCAGCCGGAGCACCTGCTGCATGATGCGCGGAAACTCGTGCGTGCCTTCGGTGAGTTCGCTCACCCCGAGCACGCGCGCGTTGCCGACGAAGGCCAGCAGGGGCGCACGATCGGCCGCGGGTCGCGCGGAATCGAGCATCGCGAGCGGCATCCGGTGCGACTCCACCCAGCGCAGTGCGGCGCGGCTGGAGTCGTCCAGCGGCGCGGGCGCGATCGTGACCTGTGGCTGCTTCCTGGAGCACGCAGCGGCAAGCATGATGGTGCCGGCGAGCAGGAGTACGGAAGGGCAGACGCGTCGTGGCATGCGCGAAATCTAGCTACTTCGATGCGGCCCCTCGCACGCTTTCCACATGCATGTGCATGCGATGTGGAAGATCGGCCCGACTGCGTACCCGGCGAAGCTGGCGCGCCAGCGGACTCCCGCACACGTCTTGCACCTTCGTGCGGCATGACGCGCGTGACCTCCCCTCGTCGTTCCGGCCGGCCCGTGCGGCGCACCCGAACTGTCCCCACCGCCGGCGCGCCCGCGCAGATCCCGCGCGACGCGGGTGCGTCCACACTCGCCATCGCCGGCCGGGCCGTGCGGCTCACCAATCTCGCGAAGATCTTCTGGCCCGCATCGAAGATCACGAAAGGCGATCTGCTGCAGTACTACGCCGACGTGGCGCCGGCGCTGCTGCCGCACCTTCGCGATCGCGCGATGGTGATGAAGCGCTATCCGAACGGCGCGGCCGGGAAGTGTTTCTTCATGAAGCGTGCGCCGTCGCCGCGGCCCGCGTGGATCGAGACGTGCGCCATCGCGCACCGCTCGGGAAACGTGATCGACTTTCCGATGATCCAGGACCTCGCCTCGCTGCTCTGGGTCGTGAATCTGGGGTGCATCGACCTGAACCCCTGGTACGCCCGCTGTGATGACGTGAATCGCCCCGACTTCCTGCACTTCGATCTCGATCCCGTGGTGGGCGCCACCTTCGAGCAGGTGCGCGAGGCGGCGCTCATCGTGCGCGAGGCGCTGGAGCGGCTCGGGATGCCTGGCTTTCCCAAGACCACCGGCGCCTCCGGGATGCACGTGTACGTGCCGATCGTGCGCGGCCCCCTGCAGAAGCAGGTGTGGACCTTCGCGAAGGCGTTGGCGCAGACGCTGGCCGCACGCCATCCAAAGTTGCTCACGGCGGAGTACCGCATCGCCAACCGGCCGCGCGGCCACGTGCTGGTGGACTACAATCAGAACGCGTGGGGGAAGACGCTGGCGTCCGTGTACTCGCCGCGCCCGCAACCCCGGGCCACGGTGTCCACGCCGCTCACCTGGGACGAGGTCGAGCGCGGGGTCGCCGTCGAGGATTTTCGCATCGACACCGTGCCGGCGCGGCTGCGCGCGCTGGGCGATCTCTGGGCGCCGCTGCTTCACCCGCGCGACCGATTCCCGCTGGAGGCGGTCCTGTGACTCTCCCCCTCCCGCGGACGTACGAGCCGATGGAGGCCAGGCTGGTGAGCGAGCTCCCGGTCGGCCCGCAGTGGCAGTACGAGCCCAAATGGGATGGCTTCCGATGCATCGCCTTTCGCGACGGCGCGACGGTCGATCTCGTCTCCAAGGCAGGCAAGCCCCTGGGGCGCTACTTCCCCGATGTCGTGGCGGCGCTGCGGGCGATCGACGCGCCACGCTTCGTGGTGGACGGCGAGATCGTGGTCCCCGTGGGCCGGTCGCTCTCCTTCGACGAGCTGCTGCTGCGCATCCACCCCGCCGCCAGCCGCGTGGCGACGCTGGCGCGGGAGCACCCCGCCACGTTCATTCTCTTCGACCTGCTGGTGGATTCGGACGGGCGCGCCCTCGTGGCGCAACCGCTCGCCGACCGGCGCGCGGCGCTGGAGCGATTCATGGCGGAGCACGTGCCCGAGCACGCCGCCATCCGGCTCTCCCCGGTGGCGACGCGGCTGGACGTGGTGCGCCGGTGGTTCCGCTCGTTAGGTGGAGGGCTCGACGGGGTGGTCGCCAAGCGGCGCGATCTACCCTACCAGTCGGGCGACCGCACCGGGATGGTGAAGCTGAAGCACATGCGCACCGCCGATTGTGTAGTGGGCGGCTTCCGATACGCCAGCCGCGGCCGGACCGTCGGCTCGCTGCTGCTCGGCCTGTACGACGATGCGGGGCTCCTGGATCACGTCGGCTTCTGCTCGAACATGAAGGCCGGGGAGAAGGCGGCCCTCGCGGCCAGACTGGTGCCGCTGATCCGGCCCCCCGGCTTCACCGGGAGCAAGCCCGGCGGGCCGAGCCGCTGGAGCAACGCGCGCTCGGCGCAGTGGCAGCCGCTGGCCCCCGATCTCGTCGTGGAGGTGCAGTACGATCACTTCTCGGGCGGCCGCTTCCGGCACGGTACCTCGTTCGTGCGCTGGCGCCCCGACAAGCGTCCCCGGCAGTGCACGATGGAGCAGGTGCGGCAGGACGAACGCCCTGCCATGAAGCTGCTGGGCTGAGGCTGCGCTGACGCTGGAATGCCGCATGCAGCGCACGCGGCATTATCGCCTTCTCGAGACTCCGGGGGGAACGCACATGGCGTACGCGACGGTGGAATGGACCAGGGATGTGGACGCCGCGCTTGAGCGAGGCCGGCAGGAGCGGCGCGCGGTGATGCTCGACTTCAGCGCCGCGCCTGCCTGAGGGGGATGTGCTCGGCTGGATGCCGAGGTGTATCCCGATCCGCGCGTCGCGGAGTTCATCATGCGGCACTTCATCCCCGTGAAGATTCACATCAAGGAGCAGCCGGGGATGTGGAAGCGCTTCTCCGTGCGCTGGACCCCGACCATCCTCGTGATGTCGCCCGATGGCGAGGAGGCGCGCCGGATCGAGGGCTTTCTGCCCGCGGACGAGCTGCTGGCCCAGCTGGAGCTCGGGCTGGGATTCGTAGCCGTGAATCACAAGCAGTGGAAGGAGGCCGAACAGGAGTTTCGCGCCGTGGTGGACGGGCATCCGGATACGGATGCCGCGCCGGAGGCGCTCTACTGGGCCGGTGTGTCGAAGTACAGCGCGAATCACGACGCGGCGGCGCTGCAGGAGCTGGGGCAGGCCTTCCGTCAGCGCTACACGGACACGGGCTGGGCCAAACGTGCCTCGATCTGGGGTGGCTGAGCCGACATCCGGTGTGGGAGTTGCAAGCACCAGTCGATGCGCCGGGCGCCGGCGCACCCGGCCGTGGGCCGGTTCGCTTCGCTCGCGGGGGAGTGACCCATCACCTGTCGCGACGCGAGCGGGGATCCGGATTTCCGCGAGAATGCTGCGAGCGGCGCGAGGAGCCGCGTGGCGCGCCGATGCGCGCCAGGGTTCGCGGAAAGGCGCGACAGGTGAAGCGCAAGAGGAGGGACAGATGGCAGAAGTTCGCATGCAGCCTCAGTTTCATGAGTACCACGCCAGCCAGGTGCGGGTCGCGAGTGGGTTGAACTTCCTGGCCGGCCTGTGGGTGATCATTTCACCGTGGGTGTATGGTCACACCGGCAGCGTGGGGAGCGTCTGGAACGACGTCATCGTGGGGATTGTCATCGCGATTCTGGCCGCGAGCCGCTTCTCCGGCAGCCGGGCCGTGTGGCCCAGCTGGGTGAATGTGCTGCTCGGCATCTGGCTGATCATCTCGCCGTGGGTGTATGGATTTTCGTTCCACACGGCACGCGTGACGAACAGCGTGATCTTCGGCATCGTGGTGATCATTCTCGGATTGTGGAGCGCCTTCGCCGGGCGCACGGAGTCTCGCCCGGCCGTCTGACGCGCGGAAGAACGCCGGAGCGAACGCGGGTCGCGCGCCTCGTGTTCGCTCTCGACGCGCGGGCCGATTAGCTTGTCGCGCATGCGGCGCGTTTTCCACTGCTCCACTCGCGAGAGCGACGGGCATCGGCGGGTGAGACATCGGTCCGGACGACCCGCGGCGGAGCTCGTGGAGGGGTGCGGGTGACCGACGCCGAGCGTTCGCGCTGTGCGTGGCCCCGCACGGCGCTGGATATCGCATACCACGATACCGAATGGGGCGTGCCCGTGCACGACGACGCGCTGCTCTTCGAGCTGCTCACGCTCGAGGGCGCCCAGGCGGGATTGAGCTGGAGCACCGTGCTGCGAAAACGGCCGAACTATCGGCGCGCCTTCGCGGAGTTCGATCCAGCGCGGGTGGCACGCTTCACGCCGGCGCGGATCGCACGCCTGCTCGCCGATCCCGGCATCGTGCGCCACCGGCTCAAGGTGGAGAGCACGGTGACGAACGCGCGGGCCTTTCTGCGCGTGCAGCGGGAGCACGGCAGCTTCGATCGCTATCTCTGGTCGTTCGTCGGCGGCTCGCCGCGCGTGAATGCCTGGCGCTCGCACGGCGAGCTGCCCGCGCACAGCGCGGATTCGGACGCGCTGAGCAGGGACCTGCGGCGCCGCGGGTTCAGGTTCGTCGGGTCCACCATCTGCTACGCGTACATGCAGGCGGCGGGACTGGTGAACGATCACATCGTGAACTGCTTCCGGCATCGGGAACTGGGCGGTCGGGGCCAGCGCGCGGCACGCTGATCGGGCGGGGCGCGCCGCCGGCACCTCGCCGCCGCACTGGACGCGGGCGACGCCGCGGCGCACCATTGGGCACCGCTCTTCGCCTGCAGGCATCCGCATGGCCGCCACTCCAATCGATCCGCACGTTGCGCTCGCCCGGGGCCGGGAGATCCTTGATCCCGTCCTCACCCAGCACGGTTTCGAGTTCGTCCAGGCGAGCCAGCCCGGCACGGGCGACACCGCCAGCGGCGCCTACGTCCGCGGCACCCGTCGGCTGACCTTCAGCTTCCGCGCCGGCGCTCTGGGCAACGTCGTCTATCACGTCGGGGAGCACACCCTGGCGCACGAGGGATACATGCGCCTGGTCCTCGGCCCGGAGGGGTCCAATGAGTACCCGGGATTCGCGAAGGACCCGCTGATGGGCTTTCACCACCTCTGTCACGACCTCGCCACCTACGCGGGTGTCTTTCTCACCGGTTCGGACGAGCGCTTCGCCCAGCTGGTTCGGCTCGCGGGCGCCCAGGCGGCAGCAGCCAGCGTGCGCCCCTTCCTGCGCGCCTGACGAGCGGCCCCCCCGACCCCATCCCATTCCCATCCTTGTGCTCGCGCGGCCCAGCGCGCTATTTGAGGGCAAATCAGAAGTCGTCCCCAATCGCTTCGGAGGGTGATCATGAGCACCTCGACTCCGCCGATGGGATCCGACACTCCTGCCGGACCGCCACTGAGCGACGCACGCGACCTGGAGCGTCTCTTTCGTTCGCACTTTCCCTCGCTGGCGGAGGAGGCCAGGATCGAGCTGGCCGACGCCGCGCCGTCGGCTTCGCGGGTGGTGGAGGGCGCGTTCCGCCGGGCCTGGGAGGATCGGCAGCAGATCTCCAGCCCGCAGGAGCTGGAGGTGTTCCTGCACGAGGCCGTGCGCCATGGCGCGGCGCGCGAGCGCAGCCGGCGCGCGGGGCTGCACCGCTTCGAGGCGCACGAGGGGGTGGCCACCTCGGGCGCGCACGCCGCGGCCACGCCGGAGCTCGACCTGGATCGCTCCTGGTCCCATCTCTCCCACGCCCTGCACTTCACTGCGGACAGCACTGCCACCGCGCAGGTGGCCGACGTGCTGCGCCACGGGGCGGCGGAGCACGTGGCCCAGATGGCGAAGCGGCCGTCCTGGGCGGTGCCCGCGCTCATCGGCGGCGTAGCGCTGGCGATCGCGATCGCCGGAATCTGGTACGTGGATCGCCTGGGTGACGCGAGCGCCATCACCCAGGCCCTGGCCGCTGGGGATGCGCGGACGCAGACGTCGGCCACCGCCCAGATGGCGATCGTCACCCTCGACGACGGCAGCCGCGTGATGCTGGCTCCCGATTCGCGGCTGGTGGTGCCGAAGCACTTTGGCCGCGAACTGCGCGCGGTGAAGCTGGATGGCGCCGGTTCCTTCGAGATCGCCACCGGCAAGTCGCCGGCGTTCGAGATCCGCGCCGGCCGCGCCTCCATCGTCGCGACGGGCACGAAGCTCATCGTTCGATCATCGGCCATCGACTCGTCGATCGTGGTGCAGGTGCGCGAGGGGAGCGTGACAGTGGGCATCGTCGGCGTGAAGCAGGCGCACCCGCTGACCGCCGGACAGTCGCTGGTCGTGCAATCGGATGGCAGCATGCGCGAGCCGTCCGCCGCGGAGCTCGGCGAGGCGACCACCTGGCTGGATCATCGCGTGACGATCGCCAACCGGCAGCTGCGCTACGTGGCCCCCGAGCTCAAGCGGTGGTACGGCCTGGACATCAAGGTGCCCGACCTCACCTTGCTGGATCGCACCGCCACGGTGGACGCGCCGCTCGATTCGGTCCGCGACGCCATCTCCGACGTGGAGCAGACGGCGCACGTGAAGTTCCAGTACGAGGGCCAGGCCATGGTGTTCCGCGATGCAGCCCCGAAGACTGCGGCGAAGCGGAAGGGCGGCTGAGGCGCGTCGCGCGGTTCTCGCGCTGCTCGGCGCCG
>DATEPM010000087.1:0-16536 GCA_035273185.1 Gemmatimonadaceae bacterium | reverse complement strand
TGGCGCTCGATCAGCTGGCGTGCACGTCACTCTTCAGCGCCGTGCGCATCGCGTGCGCGCTCATCGAGACGGGAGAGGCCCGACGCGTGCTCTGCGTGTCCGCAGAGTTCTTTCCTGCCTCCGGGGGCCGCGAGGCAATCTACAACTGCACGGCCGACGCGGCCTGTGCACTGCTCGTCGAAGGCGGCGCGGAGCGCAACCGCCTTCTCGCCTCGGCGCACGTAACCAAAGGCTATTACTGGCAGGGCGACGCGCTGCGCAACGAGATCGTCGCGTCGTACTTCCCGACCGCGAAGCACGTCATCGCGGAAACGCTCCGGCGCGCGGCGTGGCGAGCGGACGACGTGACCTGGGTGATCCCGCACAATGTCAGCGTTCGCAGTTGGGAAATCCTGCTCGGCCTCGCCGGGATTCCGCGCGAGCGCCTCTGGTGCCGCAACGTCGCGCGCCTGGGACACACGCTCGCCGGTGACAACTTCATCAATTTGCGAGATGCGCTGACCGAGGGCAGCGTGCAGCCTGGAGACCGGCTGCTGCTCTTCTCCTACGGGTACGGCGCGCACTGGGCCGCTTTCGCCGTGGAGGCATGACCGTGCACGCCGCGCGTTCGGTGCTCATCACCGGTGCGACGGGTCTGCTCGGCCGCAGCGTGCTGACGCGACTCCTGTCCGCCGATTCGAGGCTCCGGGCATTCGTGCTCGTGCGGGACATCGGCCGGTGGTCGTGTGCGGCGACCGAGCTCACCGGGGGCACTCGCGTGCTTGCGGTACAGGGTGATCTCTGCGCCGCCGGGCTGGGTCTCGCGCCCGACGTGCGCGCCACGATCTCCCGGGATGCGACGGCGATCGTCCATCTCGCGGCGGACACCACCTTCTCCTCTCCACTCGATCGCGCCCGCGCCGTGAACACGCTGGGTACCCAACGCGTGCTGGAGCTCGCCAGCGATTGCGAATCGCCGGTGCGCGTGGCCTTCGTGAGCACCGCGTTCGTCGCCGGCCGCCGCACTGGAGTGGTCGCCGAGGATGCCGGCTCGCCCGCCGCGGGCTGGGTGAACGCATATGAACAGTCGAAGTACGAGGCCGAGCAGCTCGTGCGAGAGCAGGCATGCAATTGGGTCATCGCTCGCCCGAGTACCGTCGTGTGTGATGACCTCGATGGCCAGGTGAGCCAGGTGAACGCGGTACATCGCGCGCTGCATCTCTATCGCCGCGGACTGGTGGCGATGATGCCCGGGGTCGCCGGGTCCACCGTCGACGCGATCACCACGTCCTATGTCGCCGACGGCATCGCGCGGCTCGCGCTGCGTGACGACGCGGCAGGAAAGACCGTGCATCTGTGCGCCGGCGCGGGGGCTCTGCCCCTGGACGAGCTGCTGGACGTCACCTACGAGCGTTGGGCGACGGACCGCGCATGGCGCAAGCGCGGAGTCGTCCGTCCCGCGATCACCGATCTGGCGACGTACGCGCTGTTCGAGCGCACCATCGATGATGTGGGCGATGCGTCGCTCAAGCGCATAACACGGGCACTCGCGCACTTCGTGCCGCAGCTCGCGCTGCCCAAGTGCTTCGATACCACGAACGCGGACAAGCTCCTGGGCCATGCCGCGCCGCCAGTGCGCGACTTCTGGAGGCAAATGCTCGATCACATGGTCGCGGCGCGCGGCGCCGTGCGCCCTCTCGCGAGAGTCGCATGAGCGCGCCACCGGATCACGCGATCTTCGTGTCGCAGATGGTCGAGTGGATCAATCGGACCCTGGCCCCCGCCGGGGTCACGATCGATGCCGACACGCCGCTCTTCGCGGAGGGGCTCATCAACTCCATCCGCATCCTTCAACTCATCGCCTGGACGGAGCACGCGTTGGACCTGCGCATTCCCGATACACGGATTCGCATGGATTCATTCCGTACGGTGCGGCACATCGCCGACACCTTCGCCGGTGCGAGCACCGCCAGAGGAGGCGGCGATGTGGCCGCGTGACGAGGTGCTGAGCGCGCTCCGCACGCGCGACGAGCTGTGGGACGTGGCTCCCGGTGTCACGGCGTTGCGCGGCGATGCCGCTTCACTCCTTCGCGGCCTCGAGCGTGCGATCGGGGCGCTCTGCGGCGTCGAGACCTCCGACGACTGGCGCGTGCCGCCGGCGATCGACTTTGCCACGCTCGCCCGGGCCGACTACTTCGCCTCATTCCCGCACTGGCTCACGCTCGCCTCGCACTTGAGTGACGCGGAGGACACCCTGCGCAGGGTCGCCGAGCACGGCGAGCCGGCCGTGCTGCGCGAGGCGTCGGCGTCGCCGCAGGCCGCGCTCAACCCGGCGGTCTGCTACCACATCTATGCAGCGCTCGCTGGCGAGACCATCGCAAGTACCAGGATCGTCACGGCGCAAACGCAATGCTGGCGGCACGAGGGCATCCGCCACACGGCGCTCGAGTGTGGCTGGGCGTTCACCATGCGCGAGGTCGTCTGCATCGGCTCCGACGACGACGCACGCGCCTTCCTCGAACGCTCTACCGCGCGCGTCACCGACTTCGCTCGCGCTCTCGATCTCGAGGCGACGGTGGCCGTCGCGACGGACCCGTTCTTCGCGCCCACCGCACGCGCCAGGCACATCCTGCAGCAGGTGAAGGAGCTGAAGCACGAGCTGCTCCTGCCTCTGAGCGGGCGCTCCAGCGTCGCGGCGTCGTCGTTCAACCTGCACGACACGTTCTTCGGCGACGCGTTCGCCATCAGACTGCCTGGTGGCGCGCCGGCGACGACGGCGTGTGTCGCCTTCGGCCTGGAGCGGTGGCTGCTCGGCTTTCTCGTGAGGCATGGCCCGGACGCGGCGGCGTGGCCCAGCATTCCGGTCGAAGGTCTCCTGGGGGTGCGACATGACTGACGCGATCCAGCTGGCTGATTCGCTCTACGCGCGCCACGCGCGCGCCGCCGACCGGGCGGCGTGGTCGGTGGAACGAGACGTACGCTGGACCGAGATCGACCGGGAGCAGGCGCTCGCGCGGCCGGAGATCCTCGCCAAGCTGCGCACCGCCGCGCTCATCGAGTCGTTCCACCCGGTAAATCTCTCCCGGCTCATCCGCTTCACCTGGGACGACATCGACGCGGGGGTCGTGTTCTCGCTGGAGATGTACGAGGGATTCAAGCACTTCCATGCCCTTCGCACATACCTGGATGCGGTGGGGTACGAGCCACGTATCACGGATGACGAGCTGCGGCAGATCCGGCAGCGCGCGGACCGGGGCGACCTCGATCCATCGGGTCTCGTGACACCGCTCGTGGAGTTCATGCTCAGCGAGCATCTCGCCGCGTACTTCTTTCGCAGGCTCGGCGAGCAGGCGCAGGAGCCTCAGCTCCGGGCGCTGCTGGCCCTCATTGCCGCGGACGAGGTGCGTCACGCCCAGGGCGCGTCGGACCTCATCGCGCGCCGTATCGCTGCACATCCCGAGCTGGTGCCCTTGGTGCTGCGAGCGGCGGCGGACTTCCACCACTACGGCGAGGAGGCGGTGGGCGACGTGCCTATCGCGATGGAGGGCGACGAGGCGGCCATCCGGACCTTTGCGGCGCGCATCGAACGCCTCTGCGGCATGCGCATCGTCGATCACTTCAAGATGGAGCTGGAGCGCTGACCATGGATACCATGCAGATCACCGATCGCGAGCTCACGCTGTTGAACTTCTACCGGGCGTCGGAGCTGCACGGCGGCCTGGTACTCGGCCGCCTCGTCCAGCATGTGCGTGACGCCGAGCTCATTCTGCGCCTCACCGCACACAGCGCCGAGGAAGTGCTGCACGCGCAGCTCTGGACGGAGACGATCGTCGCCGTTGGCGGGCGTCCGCGCCCGACGACGGACACGTACCAGGCGCGGTACGCCGCGGCGATCGGGACGCCCACAACGCTGCTCGAGGTATTGACGCTGACGCAGGTGTTCGAGCGCGGGGTGTACCGCCACTTCATTCTGCACCTGCACCGGCCGCGCACGCACCCGCGCGTGCAGGCGACGCTGCGCCGCATGCTCGCCGACGAGCGCGGACATCTCTCCTGGGTAAAGGAGTGGCTCGACCGGCAGACCGGCGCGCGCCGGGCCGCGGTGCCGGTACTGATGGGACGGTACAGTGCGGTGGATGCGGAAATCCGTCGCCAGTTGATACACGACTACGAGTGGCCGGAGCTCGCATGCGCATCATGACGGCTCCGGCGATGGCCAGTGGTCTCGCGACTCAGGTACAGCGTGTCTCGCTGGCTCACGCCCGCGACGATCGCCTGTACTTCGCGCAGGTGCGCGAGGATCCGCGGCTGGAGATCGGGGCCCTCGATGCGGGCGAGGAGGACTCCGTCGTGGTCGTTGGATCGGGTGGCTGCACGGCGCTCTCGCTGCTCGCGTCCGGTGCCGGTCAGGTGACAGCGGTGGACGTCAATCGCACGCAGAATCATCTGATCGAGCTCAAGCTCGCCGCGCTCACGGTGCTGTCGCGCGAGGAAGCGCTCGCGTTTCTCGGTGCGAGTCCGTGTACGGCGTGGGCGCGGCTCGCAGCCTACCAGGAGCTGCGTGCGTACCTCACGCCGGGAGCGCAGGAGTACTGGCACGCGCACCGGCCGGCGATAGCTGCCGGTGTGCTCACCGCGGGTGTCACCGAGCGCTTCATCCGTGGGGTAACCCTCGCGCTTCATGTCTTCGTGCATTCACACGCCCGTGTCCAGCGCATGCTCGCCTGCGACTCGCCGGACGCGCAGCGCGCGGTGTTCGAGGGCGAGTGGAACACGATCCGGTGGCGCGTGTTTTTCAACCTCCTGCTGAATCGCACCGTCTTCCGCCGCACCTATGACCCGGCCTTCTTCGCGCACCTGGAGCGACCAACCTTCACGGAGCACTTCCGCCGGCAGGCGGAGCACGCGCTCACGGAGCTGTCGGTGCGGGACAACTATTTCCTGCATCACATGCTCACCGGGCGATATCCGGTCGACGTGGATGGCGGCGTGCCGCCCTACCTCAGCGTGGACGGGTACGAGGCCACCGTGAGGCGTCGGGATCGACTCACACTCGTGGACGGGACGTTCACCGACCATCTGCGCACGCGTGCCGACGGAAGCGTCACCGGGTTCGCGCTCTCGAACATCTGCGAGTGGCTCGCAGCGTGCGACGTGGACGCACTGTTCGCCGAAGTGGTACGCACTGCCGCGCCGGATGCGAGGCTCTGCTTCCGCAACTTCGTCGGCTGGACCGAAGTGCCACCGCGCTTCCGGCATCTCGTGGTGGAGGATCGTGAACGCGGCGAACAGATGATGCGGCGGGATCGGAGTGTGGTGCAGCGCCGCTTCGCGTTCTGCCGTGTACTGGGCGGGGGTTGGCAATGACGGCGCCGACACCGACGGGCGCGCGCGTGCAGGTGCGTGAGGCTGTCCCTGAGGACGACGCGGCTCTCAGAGCAATCGCGGCGTCCTGTCCCATGGAGGGCGACATCACCCTCTGCGTGACCCGTGATCCGGGCTTCTTTCAGCTCAATCGGCTGGAGGGTAGACAGTGGCGCGTGGGCGTGGCGGAGGTGGACAATCGCGTGGTGGGGTGTGTGATGGCCGCTACCCGGAGCACGTATCTGGGCGGAGTGGAGCGACTGACGCTCTACGCCGGTGATCTCAAGGTAGATGCCGCCACGCGTGGTGCAGGGGTGGCCGACGCGCTCAGCAAATGGGTGCAGCGCGCCCTGAGAGAGATGGGCGGCGCCGATGCGCCAATCGTACTGACCATTCTCGCCGGCAACAGCGCGATGGAACGGCGCACGTCTGGCCGGGGAGGGATGCCGACCTTCGCGCGCTTCGCGACTGTCCGCGCGTTCAACATCCCGCTGCTCTTTCCGCGCGCGTTCACCGATGACCGACTGCGCGTCTCGACGGCGAGGAGGGCTGACATGGCGGACATGGCGGAGCTCTGGCACCGCGTTGCGCCCACGCGCCAACTCGCGCCCGTGCTCACGTCGGCCACGCTCGAGCGGTTGCTCTCGAGCGCGCCCGGACTCGACATCTCGGACTACCGCCTGGCACGCGACGAGTCTGGCCGACTGGTCGGATTCCTGGCCTGGTGGGATCAGATGCCCCTGAAGCAGATGCGCGTGCTGCGCTACTCGCCGCGCGTGCGCCTGGCGCGAGCGATGCTCAACGGTGCGGCGGCCGTAACGCGAGGCGTGCCGCTCCCCGACGTTGGCGAGCTGCTGCGATACTGTACGGCGTTCAATGTATGCGTGCCCGGCGAGGCGCCGGAGGTCCTCCGGGCGCTCGTCCGCGCGAGCTACGCCGAGCTGCGGGCCGCCCGGTACTCCTTCGCCACCATAGGTCTGGACGTGCGTGACCCGCTGTGTGCGGCGCTGGGTGGGCTCTTCGCGCAACCGACCGACGTGCATGCGTACGTCTGCACGGCGGGAGGCGCCTACACCGGCCCTTCACTGGCGGATCGGCCGCTGCATTACGAGATCGCGCTCGTGTGACGATTCCGATGCGTCAAGCGGCCGGGCTCCCGTGGCATGGCGGGCGGCTGGGCAGCGCGATCGCCGCGGGCATCGTGCGTCACCGCGGCGCCGTGGTGTTGTTGTGGGTGCTTGCCTGCGCACTCCTCGTGCCGAGGGCGCGGCGCATCGAGTCGGTGTTGCGCGTGGCGGCGCGCGTCGACGGAAGCGAGTCGGCGACGGTGGACGAGCAGCTGGCGCAGCGTTTTCGTTCGCCCTTCGCGCACTCCGTCGTGCTGGTGGCGACGGGCGTTCCATCGCCGCGCACGGCGCCCGGGTGCGACGTTCTGCGCGCACTGGTCGATTCCCTGCAAGCCACCCGCGGTGTCACTCGCGCGCTCTCGTATCTGGATGGTCACCAGCCGCTTTTCATCGGCGCCGGGAACGACAACTCCGGCGGCACATTCGTGGTCGTCGGCCTGAACGAGCAGCGCCAGGCGGATGTGCTGCTCGACAGCCTCCGGCTCGCGACACGCCGGTTCGCGATGGCGCTTCGGCGCGACCATCCCGCCGCGACGCTGCAGTGGACGGGCCAGAGCGCGCTCAATGCCGACCTGCGCCGGACGAGCGCGGCGGAGGCACGGAGTGCCGAGTGGCGCGCGCTTCCCGTGACGCTGGTGCTGCTGTTCATCGCGTTCGGCGCCCTCGTCGCCGCGTTCCTGCCCGTGGCCGGAGCGATGGTCGCCATCGGCGTGACCCTGGGCATCGCGGCACTCGTGGCGCACGCCTGGTCATTATCGATCCTGCTGCAGAACGTAGTCACGATGATCGGGCTTGGCCTGGGAATCGATTACTCGCTGCTCGTGCTCGCGCGCTTCCGCGACGAGTTGCGTGCCGGGCACCACCGCGAGCACGCAGCACGGGCCGCGCTGCATCATGCCGGGCCTACGATTCTTCTCTCCGGAACGGCGGTGGCGATCGGCTTCGGCGGGCTCGCCGTGATGCCGGTGAACGAGCTGCGCTCGGTCGCGGTTGGCGGCCTGCTCGTCACCGGGATCTCGATGCTCGTGGCCACGACGCTGCTTCCCGGTCTGCTGGCGACGCTCGGTCTCAGGGTGGACGCGGGGCGAATCCCGCTCGTGAGGCGCGCAACGGGATCCCGTTGGCGAATCTGGGCCGAGCTCGTCACGCGACGTCCGGGTACGGTGCTCGTGCTCAGCGGGATTCCCGTGGGGATGTTGGCGTGGCAGGGCCTGCGGCTGAACGCCACACAACCGCGCGGTGACTGGCTCCCGAAGCAGATGGAATCAGCCCAGGCGCTACGTTCGCTCGAAACGATGGGCCGCGGCGCCGTGGTCCAGACCATCCGGCTGACGCTCGAGCTTCCAGACGGCGTGTCGGCGCTCGACGACAGCGGCTGGACGGCCACCTCGCGCCTTGCGCGTACGCTCGTCGCGGATCCCGCGGTGGACGCGGTGCGATCGCTGCCAGGGCTGCTCGCGCCGCTGGGCAGCGCGCTGCCGCGGGACGCACTGCTGGCGGAGCTTCCGGACGACGTGTGGCGACCCTTTGTCAGCAGCGACAGGCGTGTGGCCATGCTGGAGGTGATTCCTCGCGAGGGCCGGACACCGCACGAGCTCGCGGCCCTCGTCAGGCGTATCCGCGCAGTCGCGCCATCGATCGTCACGCCGGCCGGAGCGTCGCGCCTCCGCGTTGGCGGTCTGCCGGCGCTGAACGTCGACTACGAAGTGGCGGTCGCTGGGAGAAGGCGCTTCATGCAAGTGGTGACCGTGATCGTCGTCGCGACATTCGTCGTGCTCGCTATCGGCTTTCGATCGGTGCTCGTGCCATTCAAGGCGATCGTGCTCAATCTCCTGGTGGTGGCGGGCGCGTTCGGCGCCGTGACGCTCGTCTTTCAGGATGGAATCGGTGCGTCGCTCCTGGGGCTCGGCGGTCCGCTCGACGGCATCTTTCCGGCCATTCCCGTACTCGTCTTCTGTATCGTCTTCGGCCTGAGCATGGATTATGAGGTGTTTCTCGTTTCGCGCGTGCGCGAGGCGCGACTGGCCGGCCTTGGCGAGCGGGAGGCGATCGCCTTCGGGCTCACGCACACGGGCCGGTTGATCACGAGCGCGGCGGCCATCATGCTCATCGTGTTCGGCGCGTTCATGCTCGGGGACTTCCTGCTGATGAAGATGCTCGGCTTCGCTCTGGCGTTCGCGGTGCTGCTCGATGCCACGGTGATGCGGCTCGCCGTGAGTCCAGCGCTGCTGGCGCTCGCGGGCCGGTGGAACTGGTGGCCGGGAGAGGGTGGCCCTGACAGGATCTGACACAACATCCCATCACATGTCTGCAAGGAAATCAGCAAGAACGGCGATGCAGAGGCCCAACAAGGGCAGCCGCTCCAATGACAAAGGCTCGACAGGATTCACCGAGGAGGAGCGCGCCGCGATGCGGGAGCGCGCGCGAGAGCTCAAGACTGCCCGCGCCCGCGTGCGGGGGGAGACAGTGACGAGAGTGCCGTACTCGCCAAGATCGCCGCGATGGCCGCCCCGGATCGCGCCATGGGCGAACGGCTCCACGCCATCATCAGAGCCAACGCACCGGGACTCGCACCCAGGCTCTGGTACGGGATGCCCGCATACGCCAAGGACGGGAACGTGGTGTGCTTCTTTCAGAGCGCTGAGAAGTTCAAGGCGAGATATGCCACGCTCGGCTTCAGTGACAGGGCGGCCCTCGACGACGGCCACATGTGGCCGACGTCCTTCGCGCTGAAAGAGTTGACCGCGGCCGAGGAGGTACGAGTCGGCGAGCTGTTGAAAAGAGCAGTGGGATCGTGATGTTGGCAACTATTCACACATCCTGTTATCGACCCTGCTCCGTCATCCCAGCCCGACCGCTCGCGCGACCAGGAATGCCCCAGCCGCGACGTCGCCGATGCCGATGGCTCGCGCGACGCGCTCACCGGCAGGAGCCAGGCGCTCGAGGGTGATGCCGGCCGTCACGGCGGCCATCGTGCGCAGGTCCATCATGCCGATCGCGAGCAGGATCGCCATCGGACCTGCGCAGGAGATCCCGCAATGCAGGCCGAGATGCAGCCCATATCGCCATGCCATGCCGGCGTACGGCGGCAGCGTACAGCCCAGCTGCGTTGCCGCCCGGCAGAGGGCGAGGTGGCGCGCCTTCCACGCCGTGAACTGCATCGCACCGGCGATCAGCACGACCACCCCGACCGCGATGGGCAGGGCGCGCACCAGCGATGGCAGCTGCTGCTCTGCCGCCGCCAGTGCGACGCCCAGCGGAAACACCGCCAGACCGAACACGGTCCAGACGACGAAGTACCCCGCGCCTGCCACCATCGTCAGGCAACTCGGGCGCGACGCTCCCGCGTTGCGGAGGGCCGTGTGGTAGCGCCAGAGCGTCGGCACCAGCGACGGCAGCATCATCGCCGCCGTCATCACGACCCACATACCGAGAAACGCCGCCGCCGTGCTGGACCATGTCGCGCCGCTCATCTGCATCGTCGCCATGGACGCAGCGCCTCAGCGCGCGTCGTATTCATCGTGGCGCCGCCACCAGATGCCTGTCTCGTTCCGCCCGGCGGGAGCGCGGTCGAGCCACTGGTACATCCCCCACAGGCCGTCCAGTCCACGCGCATAGGTGGAGTACGTGTGGTACACGACCCCGTCGTCGAGCACGAATGCGCTCATCCCTGGCCGTTCCCGCGTGTACGTGGCCGCGTCGGTGCCGCTCATGGCCGCCATCTGGTGGACGGGCCCGTTACGGCTCGGCCTCCACGCATTCTCGCGCCGGTAGTTGTAGTCGATCTCCCCGTCGCGCTGCTGCTCCGCGGTGAATCCGACGGCAAAGTCGGCGTTGAAGTCGCTGCCGAACGAGGATGCCCAGGGGAACGTCCATCCCATTCGCTGCTTGTACGCCTGCAGCTTGACCAGCGGTGCCCGCGAGATGGCGGTGAGCATCACGTCGTGATTCGCCAGATGCACGGCGAAGCCGTTGAAGCCATCGGCGATGCTCGAGCAGGACGGGCATCCGGCCTTGTAGTCGGGCCCGAACATGAAGTGATAAACGAGGAGCTGCGAGCGCCCCTGGAACAGATCCTTCAGGGAGGCGTTTCCGTCATCTGTATCGAATCGATACTCCGTGTCGATCCGCACCCACGGCAACTCCTGACGCCGCCGCGCCAGCTCGTCGCTGCGGCGGGTGAGCTCCTTCTCGGCCTCGAGCAGCTCGAGTCGCGCCGTCAGCCACTCTGCACGCGTTCCGGTCAGCTGGGTAGTCATCGGTTTCTCTCCGTTCGTGGTGTGATCGTCATCGCCGGCCCGACCGCCATGAGGCGGCCGCTTGGTGGTCGCGACGTAGATTAGGAGCGGCAATCGGAGAGTGAGAGTTACAAGTTTGGCGGGATTCTGATGGACTCGTTGATCACGGCTGCCGCTCGTGCGCTGGCCGCCGGCGATCCACTCGGCGCGCTGAACCGCGTTGCCCTCCGTGGCGACGCGCCGGCGCTTGCGCTTCGTGGCATTGCGATGGCGCAGCTCGGCGACCTTGATCGCGCGAAGGCGCTCCTGCGCAGCGCGGCGCGTGCCTTCGGGGCGCGAGAGGCCGTGGCGCGCGCAAGGTGCATCGTGGCCGTGGCCGAGATCGCGCTCGCCTCGCGCGACCTGGGCTGGCCTGCGAGAATGCTTGACGCCGCGCGCACGACGCTCGAACGGCACGGCGATCGGGGGAACGCCGCGCACGCACGGCATCTCGAGGCGCGGCGCCTTCTCCTCACCGGGCACGTCGACGCAGCCGAGCGTGCGCTCGCCGACGTCGACCCCACCTCGCTCCGGCCTGCGTCGCGGGCCGTGCACGAACTGGTAGTGGCCGGGATCGCGATTCGGCGCATCCGGATCAAGTCGGCGCGCGCTGCGCTCACGCGGGCCGCGCGTGAGGCGCGGGCCGCGGCCATCCCGCCGCTGATGGAGGAAGTCGAGCGTGCCTCCCTCCTCCTGGACATGCCAGCGGCACGTCTGATCGCGAGCGGCGGCGATCGACTCCTCCTGCTCGAGGATGTCGAGGCGATGTTGGCGTCGAACGCGCTCGTTGTGGATGCCTGCCGAAACGTGGTGCGCCACACCGGTGTGGTGATCCCGCTCGCGACCCGCCCGGTGTTGTTCGCGATCGCGCGCGCGCTGGCTGAGGCGTGGCCCGCCGACGTGGCCCGGGATGCGCTCGTCGCACGCGCCTTCGGAGCGAAGCACGCGGACGAATCGCATCGCGCCCGGTTGCGGGTGGAAGTCGCGCGGCTGCGCGCGGTGCTTCGCCCGCTCGCCGAGGTGCGCGCGACGACGCGAGGGTTTGCGCTGGCGCCGCGCGCCGGGTGCGAGGTGGTCGTGCTGGCACGGCCGGTGGACGAGCAGCATGCCGGGGTGCTCGCCCTGCTCGCCGACGGCGAGTGGTGGTCGAGCTCCGCCCTGGCGCTCGCGCTCGGCGCCAGCCAGCGCACCGTGCAGCGGGCGCTCGACTCACTGGCAGCCGCCGGCAAGGTGCAGCCGTTCGGGCGCGGCCGGTCGCGCCGGTGGACGACCCCGCCCGTTCCGGGATTCACGACAACGTTGTTACTCCCCGCGTCACTGCCGATCGATCAGGCTCCATGCATGCGCCGATCGATCGCCGAGATCATCCGCGAGTACGGCCCCTTTCCCGGCGTGGACCGTGTCAATGGGGTCACGTACGACGGTGAGCATGTGTGGATGGCGACCGGAGCCACGCTGAACGCGATCGATCCGGTGAGCGGGAAGAGCCAGCGCACAATCGGCGCCGCCGCGCACGCCGGGACAGCGTTCGACGGCCAGCACCTGTTTCAGCTCGCCGAGCAGGAGATCCGGAAGATCGATCCCGCCACGGGGCGGGTGCTCGCCACGATCCCGGCGCCGGGCGGGGGCGGCGACTCGGGGCTCGCGTGGGCGGAAGGCACGCTCTGGGTGGGCCAGTATCGCGATCGGAAGATCCATCAGGTCGATCCCGAGACGGGGGCGATCCTTCGCACGATCGAATCGAATCGCTTCGTCACCGGCGTTACCTGGGTGGATGGAGAGCTCTGGCACGGCACCCTGGAAGGCGAGGAGAGCGAGCTGCGTCGAGTAGATCCGCGCACGGGAGAGGTCGTGGAACGCGTCGAAATGCCGCCGGGCGTGAGTGTATCGGGGCTCGAATCCAACGGCGACGATCAGTTCTTTTGCGGAGGAGGCAAGAGCGGCACGGTGAGGGTCGTTCGACGTCCCCGGCGAGGCTGAGGCTCGCTGCGTGACGCGACCCAATCGCCGAGCACTTCATGGCCCGTATCACTCTCCGGCTATTCGGCGGAGACGGTTACCTCGATCGGCGACGCCAGGCCGCGCGCGAAGTCCGCGACGTAGCGCTGCCACGCGCTCGCGCTCGTGATACGCCCGGCGCGATCCCAGGCGAAGCCCGCCCAATAGTCCATCACGCTGTCCGTGCGGGCATTCACCAGCAGCAGGTGATTAGACGCGTCGTCGGCGCGGCGCACCAGGAGCTTCGGGTCGACGATCGCGGCGAGCCCCTGCATGCCGCGGTTCTTTTCCATCGCCTCCCAGATGGCGAGCGTGCCATTCGCGGCGTCGAACTGCTCCTGCTCCTGCCCCACCTTCTTCAGTCCCACCGCGCCGGTGAGCGGCCCGCCGGCTCCCTCGGGACGGTACTTCACCTGATAGTGATCCAGCTGGCTGCCGGCATCGAGCGTCACGCGCACCACCTGGGATACCCGCCGGCCGCCGGCGTCGAAGGGCGCGTAGTCCAGCTCGAACATCACGCGAATGGGGCCGTTCGCGAGCTCTCGCGAGCTCACGAAGTTGTGCGACACCCAGAGCCGGTCTGCCGCCCACACGCCATTGCCGCCGTCGCCGCGGCTCGGGCCGGCGGTATAATCGTCGCCGCCGTTGTCCGACATGTCGTGGTAGAACCGGTCGCCCATCATGTACCACTCGTCGATGATCAGCTTCGGGCGCAGCTTGGACCAGATGTCGATCGCGCTCGATGTCAGGGGCTCGCCCTTCCACGTCTCGAGGGCGCTGCCATACGTCCGGTGGGCGATCAGATCGTTCTCCCAGGCGAAGTCGTCGAAGCGCTCGCGCACGAAGCGGCCGTAGGCGCGGTAGTCCGAGGGCTGCAGGCGCTGCGGCGCGCCGGCGGTGACGGTGAAGCGCTTCCGCTCGCGCGGCCCGAAGTCGCTCTGGAAGATGAGGACGTCCGGCCGATGGTAGGCGTCGTAGTCGGTGTCCACGGCCTGCACGATGAGCCGCCGGCCCGCGGCATCGATGACATGGATCCGGTTGAGGTCCTGCTCGCCTAACGGCGCAAGCTGCTCGCGCGTGAGCGCGATGGTCTGGCTCGCGCGCGCGATGGAGAGGGGATTGACGGCGCTGACGGTGAGCGGGCCGGGCACGCCGGCCCGCCCGAGAGCGAGGGCCGCGAGCAGCGCGGGGGCGAGGGAGGGAAGCATGGGGTGGAGCTTACGGCCGACGGATCGCCGAAGTCAAATCATCTGAAGGGTGTCGGTCGCCAGAAGGCCGGCGCCAGCATCGGCATGTGGGCCAGCGATTCACTTGCGAAAGTGCAGGCCAACGTTCTTCGGCAATTCAGGGAACGGAAGGCCACAACCGGCGCCTTCCGTTCCCTGCCACCCGTCATGAGGTTCGGATGAACAGCGTGCCGCCAGAAACTGGCTTGTTGAAGTTCGCCACGCTGGGCACGACGACGCGAGTTCCCTCGATGGTGCCACCCGGGGCCGCGGAACCGGGAAGAATGCACTCGACGTCCATGATGCCGGGGAGTTCGAGGGTCGTGCCGGCCGGAGTGAAAACGACCCGGAACTGTGCCTTGCCTGCACTGGCATTCGGGACCGGGAAGCCCGGGCTCGGCGGTCCGTACGACTGGAAGCTGAGCAGCTCGGTCACGGTCCATGCACCGGAGCCGAGTACCATGCCGCTCGCGTTCCGGTGCGTGAACGTGCCCCCGCCGCTCGCAGACTTCGGATGAATGCCGAGCGGACCTCTGCCGCGCAACTCGATCTGGTCGCCGTTGGAGGCTTGCGTGAAATCATGACCGATGATCCACGTGTAGGTCGCAGACTCGTTCTCGTCGACGGCGCCGAAGGTGGCCGGACCGGGCGAGAGCCTCGAGCCGGCCGGGGACGAGATGACGTCGGACGTGCAAGCCAGTGCGCCGGAGACGAGGGCCACGAGTGCTGCGGCGAAAATCCTGGAGGACTTCATAATGAGACCTCCTGCTTGTGAGAAACCAACTGACCGCGACGCGATTGCGGAGGAGTGCCCGCGTCGCGATGCTGACTACTAGCGCGGACGAAGAGAACACGCTGAGCTCGCAGGCAAGCGAGAAGTCGTCCACGCCGCCTCAGGCGGAGGAATACCGCACGGAAACTCGAAACGCCCTGCTTCGTGGCCGCGTGGACAAAGTGCCCCGCGAAAGCTGGTCGCGTGCGGCGCACTACCGGGCATGCGTTGGAAGTGCAGCGCGCTACCTGAATTCCACGCTCGCAGAGGCGAGTGGCCGCTACGCTGCGAGTGTCTCATTGGCAACTGAACCTGCGCACGCATCCCGGTCGTGCCAGCTGATGGCGATCAGCTCTTCGGTGTTGGCTCCGGCCAGCGCGCGGATACTTTCGTGGGCGCTGAGCGAATCCGGAGCTCGAAGAAGGATGAGCGTTGGCATGGAGCCGAATCGGTCCGCGAAGGCCGTCCACACACAATCGCTGATGACGCATCGACGAACGTCCGACGTTGGTGCGGTCGCGATGCGATCGTGAGCGCTGCCTGCATCGGACATGGGCCGTTCGGCATTCTTCGTTGGCCACGGAGAGATATGCACTCGCCGGCCTGTGCACAAGCGCACTCGACTGGCGACCGAACCGGCGCGCGTCGAACCGGTTCGAGTGCGGCGGCGATGGCAAGCGCCTGTATTCACCGCCCGGCGGGCGAGGCTGTCTGCCGCCGCGTGCGGTGCGTGGCATGCCGCGACGCCCACAACGCTCGACCGGCGGCCGGTGTCCAAGAGGAGTCCCCGCCTTCTTGTCGCCGGCCCTCCACCCGATCCACCATGTTCCGTCCCTGGACCCAGGTCGTGCGCAGTCTCCTCCGCCGCCCGGGGTTCGCGGCGTCCGCCGTTCTCATCCTCGGCGCCGGCATCGCCGCGACGACCGGTGTCTTTTCCGTCGTCGACACCGCCGTGCTTCAACCGCTGCCGTATCCGCATCCCGATCGGCTGGTGATGGTGCTCGAGGCCAACAGCGCCAAGAGCCAGGCCGCCGGGCTGCTCGCGCCGGCGCGCCTGGAGGACTGGAATCGTCGCAGTCGCGCATTCAGCGCGATTGCCGGCAGCTACACCGAGAACGTCACCGAGACCAGCGGTGATGTGCCGGAGCGGCTGCCGGCGCTGCGGGTCTCGCCGCGGTTCTTCACCGTGTATGGCGTCCGCCCCGTGGTCGGCCGCACCTTCACCCCCGAGGAGGAGTGGTACGGCGGCCCCGCCGCGATCGTCATCAGCGATCGCCTATGGATGCGGCGCTTGCACCGGCGCGCCGATGTCACCCGCCAGCACCTCATCCTCGGCGGACAGCGCTACGCCATCGTCGGCGTGATGCCGCCCAGCTTCGCCGGGGGCGGCGACGGCGTCGAGCTCTGGATTCCGGCGCAGTTCGCGCCGATGATGATGCAGGCGCGCGATGCTCGCTTCCTCACGGGCGTCGGCCGACTCAAAGCGGGTGTCAGCATTGCCGTGGCGCAGCGCGACCTCGCCCGGGTGCAGGCGGAGCTCGGCCGGGAGTTGCCGGCCACCGATAACAACTGGTCGGCGCAGGTGACGGACCTCAAACGTGCGCGCACCGGCCAGGTGCGCGAACCGCTGGTGTTCATCCTTGGCTCGGTGGGTCTCCTGCTCCTGATCGCCCTCGCCAACACCGCCGGCCTGGTGCTCACGCAACTCCAGCGCCGCGAGAACGAGCTGGCAATCCGTGGGTTGCTCGGTGCGACGCGCCTCCAGGTGATGGCAGCGGTCGTTCAGGAAGTGC
>DATEPM010000086.1:0-12829 GCA_035273185.1 Gemmatimonadaceae bacterium | reverse complement strand
CCCACACACAAGGATTGGCCGGATCTCCTCCAACGGCGTCGCAAAGAGGGCGTGCTGATCGGGGTCGGCAAAGACGGCAGCGAAATCGAGGGGCGTGAAGGCGCGGGCCAGGCGGACGGCAAAGTTGTCGCGCAGGATGCGCTCGTAATGCGCCACGTCGTAGTCGTGTGGATCGGCGGCGCCGGTGGCGTCCTCGTCGTCCTGGCCGGGGGCGATGGCGCTCGTTCCGACCCGCGTGCGATAGGTGCGGACGCGCTCGCCGACGCTCCACTGGGTGCGGCCGGTCGCGAGCAGCGCCTCGTACGGTGCCTCGCGCCGCCGCTCGCGCGAGGCGAGGTAGCGTTCCGGGGTCTTGGTGAGCCGCACGCGCGATGACACGTCGTGCGTGGGGAGCGCGCGGCGGCGCAGGGCGGCGATGCTGTCCAGGTACGCCGTGCGCACGCCGGGCACGTCGCCGGCGAGCAGCCGCGCCAGCGCGCGGCGGAGGAACGCTTCCCCGAACGGCTCGGCTCGCGCCGAGCGGAAGGCGACCCCGCGAAGGATGAGCACATCGTCGTAGCCCAGCAGCGCGTAGTTCTTGGGTTCGTGCGAGAGCATCGCGAAGTAGCGCCCCTCCAGCTCGAGTTGCACCAGCGGCGGCAGCAGCGCTGCCACCGCGGCCACCACGCGGCGTTCGTCCTCCGCGGTCCACGCCGGCGGCACGGCGAAGTACACGCCGTCGGTATCGGCCTCGAGCAGCGTCACGCCGCGGTTCGCGAGGGCGCGGCACATGAGGTCCAGCGTCTCCCGGCCGCGCCGGGTCACCTCGTTCGCGGCGTGCACGTCGGCAAAGCGCGTGAGACCGCCGGCCGCGAGGTAGCCGTACGCCGAGTTCACCACGAGCTTCATCGCCGCCGACATCGCCTCGTGCGCGTGGCGCTCCGCGGAACCCGGGGGAGCCGCGCGCGCGCTCGCCTTGGCGGCCAGCCGCTGCTCCACCAGCCGGTCCACCAGCGCGAGCAGCGCGCCCAGGTGGTCGCGCGCCGGACCGATGCGATAGGTGCGCATGAGCGAGGGGTACAGGCTCGCGACGTCGGCCTTCACCACGCGCCACGCCACGCCGGTGGCGAAGAGGTGCAGCGCGGCGCCGCTGTGCGGCGTGCCGTCGCCCTCCTGATGCGCCGGGAGCGCGGCGCCCGAGCGCAGGTACGCGCGCACGAGCAGGGGATCCAGCATCCCGGTGGCCGCGCCGGCGTCGGCCAGCCGCTCGTAGCGCCGCGGGACCATCCGCGCCAGGGCGAACGCGGGCCCGCCTAACGTGCGCGAGAGGGCCGCCACCTCCTCCACGTCGGCCGCGGCGTAGCGCCGCACGCGCGCGGGATCGGTCTGGTAGACGGTGTAGATCTGGTCGCCGCGGATCAGCTCGCGCTCGGGCCCTGCCAGGCCGAGGTAGCGCGCCACCGCCTTGAGCCCGTACGACGGCAGCGCGCGCACGGTGTAGTCGTACCGCCGCACCGCATCCAGGGTGTCGATCAGCTCGCGGCCGGGTGCGACGAAGCGCACGCGCCGGTGCGCGTCCTCGTCGCTCGCCGTGCCCCGCCGCGCCGCGCGCTGGCGGAGCCCCGGCGGCCCCACCCGGCCGAAGCCCAGCGGCACTCCGAGCAGCCGCGCGCGGCGGTCGACGAAGGGAAGGTCGAAGCCGTGGAGGTTGTGGTTCTCGATCACATCGGGATCCGCGGCCTGAATGGCGGCGACGAGCCGGCGGATGAGATCTGCCTCGGCCGCGTCGCCCGTCCCCGCCGCCTCGAGCACCTGCGTCTCGCCCGAGGGATGCCGCACCGAGATCATGAAGATTCGGTCGCGCCGCGAGTCCAGCCCCGTGGTCTCGAGGTCGAACTGCAGCCGGTGCAACTGGTCGAAGGAGAGGTCGCGGAAGTAGGTGCGCCCGGTCGCCACGAGGTACTGCTCGTCAGGCGGCAGCGCGAGCACCGCGTCCGTGCCCAGCGCGCGCACGTCGGCCACCCGGTGTCCCAGCCGTGCGGACGCGCCGGCGAGCAGGGCGGATCTGAGCAGTCGCTCATCGTCCGCCGAGACCAGGAAGCGCAGCGCGCCCGGGCCGTCCAGCTCGCGATAGGTCACGGTGCGATCCGCGGTGCCTGACGAGTTCGCGCCCTGGAGCACCGCGCCGGGGGGAATCGGCTGGAGGGCCCCGCCCAGATGTCGGAGGTCGTCCAGCCGGTCGAGCAGCAGCCAGGGACGGAAGCGCTCCTGCTCGCGCACGAGCACGCCCGACTCCGGCAGCCGGCGCCAGACCGTGACCCGTCCGTCGCCGGCGGCCCACACCGAGACGATGCCGGGGGTAGGATCCCAACCCCACAGCCATTCATCTTCGACAGTCGCGAGGGGCATTCGTGAAGCTACACGGGGTGGTCGTAGCGCACTTGCACCGGGCAGGCGAGCGTTACAACGTCACGGACAGACGGGCGTTACGACGTCTGACCAGTACCAGCTCGGAGCTTCTTCTCCTCGCGATCCGGAGCTTTCAATGGGCATCGTCCGCATACTCGGCGCCGTTCCGATGCTTGCCTTCGCGCTCGGCGTGCTCGGCGCGCAGGTGCCGGTGGGGATCTTCGACGGGCAGACGGACGTCGGTCGCGTGCGGGCAGCCGGATCAGCGGCGTACGACCCGCAGCGGCAGAGCTACACGATCTCGGGGTCGGGGCAGAACATGTGGGGCAGCCACGACGACTTCCATCTCGTGTGGAAGCGGCTGTCGGGGAACTTCATCCTGTCCACCCGGACGCGGCTGCTCGGCCTCGATGGCCAGCCGCACCGGAAGATCGGCTGGACCATTCGCCCCTCCCTTGGCCCGAGCAGCGCGCACGTCACGGCCGCGCTGCACGGGAATGGGCTCGTGTCATTGCAGTTCCGCCGGTTCACCGGCGACAGCACCAGCGAGGTGAAGTCGCGCGACAGCCTGCCCGGGGCGGACGTGGTGATCCAACTGGAGCGGCGCGACGGCGTCTATCTCATGTCGGTGGGGCGCTTCGGCGACACCCTCGCCACGCAGGAGCTCCCGGGTCTGGCGCTCCCGGACACCGTCTACGCCGGCCTCTTCGTGTGCGCGCACGACGACAGCGCCGTCGCGCGGGCCGCGTTCAGCAACGTGCGCATCACCCTGCCGGCGCCGCCCACCCTGGTGCCCTATCGCGACTACCTCGGCAGCAACCTGGAGATCCTCGACGTGGCCAGCGGCAACGCGACCATCGTGCACCGGTATCGCGGGTCGTTCCAGGCGCCCAACTGGACTCATGACGGCCGTGCGCTGATCTACGCGCAGGAGGGCCGGCTGTACCGCTTCGATCTCGCATCGCGCACCGCCGCGGCGATCGCGACGGGCTTCGCGACGCACAACAACAACGATCACGTGCTGTCGTTCGATGGGCGGATGCTCGGCATCAGCAACCACACGGCGGAGGACAGCGGCGCGTCCATCGTCTACACCGTGCCCGTCGGCGGCGGCACGCCCAGGCGCGTGACCGCGCGCGGGCCGTCGTACCTGCACGGCTGGTCGCCCGACGGACGCTGGCTGGTGTTCACCGGCCAGCGCGGCGGCGATTTCGACGTCTACAGGATTCCCGCGACCGGCGGCCAGGAGGTGCGGCTCACGACGGCGCCTGGGCTGGACGACGGGCCGGAGTACTCCCCCGACGGCGCCTACGTCTACTTCAACTCCGCGCGCACCGGCCGGATGCAGCTCTGGCGGATGCGCCCCGACGGGAGCGCACAGGAGCAGGTCACGCACGACGGCTTCAACGACTGGTTCCCGCACGTCTCCCCGGACGGCCGTTGGATCGCGTTCATCTCCTTTTTCCCCGACGTTGCCGCCGACGATCATCCCTTCTACAAGCACGTGCTGATACGGCTGATGCCCGTCGGCCATCCCGAGCGCACGCGGGTGATCGCATACGTGTATGGCGGCCAGGGCACCATCAACGTGCCGTCCTGGTCGCCCGACGGCACGCACCTGGCCTTCGTGAGCAACACGGCGATGCCCTGAGGTCACCGGCCTCGCTGCCGCAGCACCGCGCGCGCCGGCGCGGCCTCGTGGCCCACCACCTCGAGCGGCAGGATGATGAGATCGTAATCGCCGGCGTGCACGTCCCGGAGTGCCAGCCCTTCCACGATCGGGATCCCCTTCCCCAGTAGGATCTGGTGCGTGCGCGCCACGGGCGCGCCGAACTGCTCCGCCGAGAGATAGTCGATCCCCACGAGCTGCACACCGGCGTCCGCCATGAGCTGCGCGGCGTCGGGGGCGATGTAGGCGAAGTCGCGATGGAAGGTGGGCGAGGTCATCCAGCCGCGCATCGAGCTGCGCGTGCGGAAAAGGATGCGCGGCGCGCCGCGCCAGGCGTGCCGCCGGAGCTCGGCCGCGTCGATGGCCTGTACGCTGTCGGGAATCTCGACGACGCGCGCGGGGCCGATCAGCCGATCCAGCGGTACGCGGTCGATGGACGCGCCCTCCCGGACGAAGTGCATCGGCGCGTCCACGTGCGTGCCGCTGTGCGCGCCGAGCGAATACGCCGAGAGCGTCAGGGCATCTCCCTTCCGCATGTCCTTCGCGAAGGTGAAGGTCATCGGCGGGTCGCCCGCGTACACGGGGGTCGTTGCGGGATCGAGGGGGGCGGTCACATCAATCCATTGTCGGGAATGGGAAGTGGGAACTGGGGAACGGGGTTGTGAGGTCGCGGACGGCGCCGCCAGGACAGCGATGGTGCCGGCGGCGAGCATGGCGTACATGAATCTCTGCATTGCGTCCTCCCGAGGTCAGAGCACGAGGTTGAGCAGCAGGGTGAAGCCGAGGCCGGCGATGCCGATGATGGTTTCGGCGACGGTCCAGGTCTTCAGCGTCTGCGGCACGGTCATGTTGAAGAACTCCTTGATGAGCCAGAAGCCGGAATCGTTCACGTGCGAGAGCACGAGCGCACCGGCGCCCGTGGCGAGCACCAGCAGCTCGGGGCGCGTGCCCGGCATCGCCGCGCCGATGGGAGCGACGATCCCGGCGGCGGTGGTCATCGCCACCGTGGCCGATCCCGTGGCCACGCGGATGACCGCGGCGACGATCCAGGCGAGCAGCAGCGGCGACGCGTGCGAGCCGCGCGCCAGGTCGGCGACCACCCGCCCCACGCCGCTCGCCACGAGCACCTGATTGAAGCCGGCGCCGGCGCCGATCACCAGGAGAATACTCGCGGTGGGGCCGAGGCAGTCGTTACAGAACGCCAGCACCTGCTCCCGCGTGAAGTGGCGCGCCCGCGCCAGCGACCAGAAGGAGAAGAGCAGCGCCAGGAAGAGCGCCACGATGGGATTGCCGATGAAGTGCAGCGTGCCGCGCAGCGCGTCGCCCGCGGCACGGATGCCGTCGGCGGCGCCGGCGAGCAGCATGAGGAGCACGGGGATGAGCACCGTGAAGAGCGAGATGCCGAAGCCGGGCAGCGTCGCCGGTGCGCCCGGGACGTCGGACGCGTGCAGATCGCTGAGCTGATCGGCGATCGGGTTCTCCCCCGTCAGCACGATGCGTCGCGCGATCCAGCTGCCGAAGAGCGGTCCCGCCAGCGCAGCGGTGGGGAGCCCCACCAGCAGTCCGTACAGGATGGTGCGACCCACGTCGGCATCGAACGCGCTCACGGCGAGCATCGCCGCCGGGTGCGGCGGGAGCATGCCGTGCACGACGGACAGCCCCGCCACGAGCGGGATGCCGAGCTTCACGAGCGACAATCCCGTGCGCCGCGCGATGGTGAACACCAGCGGGACGAGCAGCACGAATCCCACCTGGAAGAACACCGGGATGCCGAGGATGAACGCGACCACCAGGAGCGCCCAGTGCACCCGGCGTTCGCCGAAGCGCCGGATGAGGGTGTTCGCAATGCACGCGGCGGCGCCCGATTCCGCCATCACCTTGCCGAGCATCGTGCCCAGCCCCACGACGATGGCAATGAACCCCAGCGCGCTCCCGACGCCGTCCTGGAAGGCCTTCACCGCGGCGGCCGCCGGCATCCCCGCCGCGACCGCCATCGCGAGCGAGACGCCGGTGAGCGCGATGAGCGGATGCAGCCGGAAGCGCGCGATCAGCACGACGAGCGTGAGGACCGCGGCGAGGGCGTAGAGCAGGAGTCGGATGTCGGCGGGCGGGGTCACGCGGGCGCGAGGCGTGGAAGCGGTTTAGGAGCCAGGGCGGGTTGCCGCAGCGGCTCAGGACTGCGCTTCACATCCTGAACAGGTATGAAAACTTCATGAAGAACGCATCGGCGGTGCGGAAGCGCGTCTCGGTGAGCTGGTTCAGCCGGAAGGCATCGGGCGCGGAGCTGTTGCCGTAGCCGGCGAAGAACACCGTCCCCGGTGAGGGCTGGTACGCGAACAGCCAGTCGGTGCGAAAGGCCTTCGCGCGGAGCGGACCGCTGCGGCGGTACGTGCGCGACGCGGGATCGTAGAACAGGAGCGCCCCGCCGCTCCGGCCCCAGTCCACCAGGGGCAGCCGGTCGTGGCCCTGATACTCGCCGACCAGACGCAGGAAGATGGAGCGCGAGATCTGATACTCGGTCTTCACCCGGATGATGTGATCGCTGCGATACACCGTGCCGGTCTGCGGATGGTCGTAGCTGGTGTACAGCAGCGACGGGGTGATGCGCAGCTTGGGGTTCGGCCGGACCAGCGCGTCGAGCTGCACGAACCAGATGTCGGCCGTGGACCACTCCTCGAAGTTCTCGTCCGGGCCGGTGATCGCGAGGGCATTGAAGGAGAAGATGGACCACTGCGGGGTGCCGAGCGACGCCGCCCAGTCGTGGTTGAAGAGGCGCACCGGCGCGTAGAACGGGACCGTGTCCAGCGCGGCCCCGGCGGGCCGCTCGACATACACGTTCCGAAATATGGCGGGATCATAGCCAAAGGACTCCAGGTACACGGCAAAACCGCCCGTCCATCCGCCGCGCAGCCGCGTCTCGAGGCTCAGATGGTACTTCTTCTCCAGGGCGTCGCGTCCGTGGAGCAGCGCCTCGTAATTCCAGAGGTGGTCGGCCATCGGGTTGAACGTGACGTTCTCCACCAGCGACCCGCGCGGGCCATACCAGGTGAAGTTCTGATCCGCGGTGGCATGCGCGATCCCCGGACGGCTGAGGAAGCCGCTCCCCGCGACGAACCCCGGGTCCATCCCGGACACGGCGTACCGGAACACGACGTTCCGTCCCCGCCGGTTGAACGAGGCATTCCAGAGCGGCGCCGTGACGGGCGCGCCGCCGTCGCCGGTGGCCGTGCGGCTCGCCGCACCCTGGAAGTTCACCGAGTAGAGTTTGTGAAAAACCAGGCTGCCGTCCAGGTCGGCCATCCGGTTGGACCAGGCGCCGTCTTCCTTGTCGGTGATGGTCACCCCGATTTTCGACTGGCCGCCGATGTCGCGTTGCAGCCGCGCGATGTCGTACACGGGCGCGTACCCGCCCCGGACGCCGGGGTCGAAGGCCAGCGACTGGCTCCGGTCGTCCACCGCGGAGAGAAGGGCGACGCTCGTGCCCGCGACCTTGCCCGTGATCTTGGTGGCCGCCACCGGCTGCACGATGTCACGGGTGTATACCAGGTTGCTCGGCGTGGTGAAGACGTCCATCCCTTCCAGGAAGAAGGGGCGCTTCTCCGGGTAGCTGATCGCCGAACGAGGGTCGAATACCACCTGGGTGGCGTCGGATTCCACCTCCGCGAAGTCGGGCCGAATGGTCGCGTTCAGCGTGAGGTTGTTGATGATGCCCCAGCGGACGTTCGCGCCGAACTGCGGACGCTCGGCAGCGTAATGCCAGCCATCCTCCGGCGCGCCTGCGAGCGCGGGCGTGCCCGTGGTGCGCTGGGTGACGACCGGTGAGAGATCGAGCACCAGCCCGCGCTGCAGGCCAGTGAGTCCCTCGAGCGTGCCGGACTGGCCGATGAACGACTGCGCCGCCAGGCGTGCCGGCGCCCAACTGTCCTCGTACTGCGAGTGCTGCACGAAGCGGACGACGTTGAGGCTCCAGCGCTGAACGTCGGCGGCCTGATAGTGGAGCGACTTGAACGGAATGCGCACCTCCACCTCGTAACCATCATCGGTGAGCCGCCCCTTCGACTGGAAGACGAAGTCCTGGCTCAGGTCCACCGCCTGGCGCGCGGCCACCTGCACCAGGAATCCGCCGCTCGACTGCGTGTTGGTTTCCACGATGGTGCCGTCCATCTGAACGCCGAGCGGGTTCACGCCGAACACGGTCGCCTGGCGCCTGTCGTTGAACGTGCCGAGGAGGATCTGCACCTGATCGTCGGCCTCGATGTGATCGCGGTCAGCGAGCGTGGCGTGCGGCCGGCCGTGCGCCTCGAAGGCACGCACGCCGAAGTAGATGGCCGTGGGTGAATACCAGACGAGCACCCGGGTGGAATCCACGGCGGGGAGGCCGTCGCGCGGTGAGAACTGGGAGAAGCCCGCGAGCACGGCCGCCTGCTGCCACACCGGCTCGTCCAGCCGTCCGTCCACGTCGATGTCGGCTGCCACCCGCGGCGCGTGGACGTGCACCTGCGCCGCGCGGCCGTCGTACACGGCGGGGGCGGGCTGCGCCTGCAGGAACTGAAAGAGGGCGAGGACGGGAAGCATCGCGCAAATGTCGCCTCCTTTGGCCGCCCGTGACAGTAGCCGGGCGACCCCCTCACCTTCGTGATGGTGCCGCTGCTGCTCCTGATCGCCGTGCTGGCGGCGACACTGGTGCCCGCGCGGAAGGCCGCGCGGGCGGATCCAGCTTTCACGCTGCGGGAGGAGTAGCGGAGCGCCTCAGCCGGCCACCAGCGCCTGCACGTGCCGGGGCTCCTCGCCTAACCACTGCGGGTGCGTGGCCGTGGCATCGAAGAGGGAGCTGGTCTTGAACGGCTCGTACACGCCGTGCGCCGCGGCCGCGGCCGTCCGCGCGAGCAGCGCCTCCACCTGGGGCGCGCCGAGCGGCCGGAAGCTGCGCGCCGCCGCCAGCGCCTGCGCCAGGACCTCCATGCTGTCGCAGCCGGTGATCACGACCGACGTCGGCAGGTTCAGCGCATAGTGCAGGCACTCGGTGGGGGAGACGGTGTTCGACCTGAGGATGATGCCGTTCGCCATGCTCTTCATGCCCAGGACGCCGACGTTCCGCCGCACGAGCTCGGGGAGCACCAGCGCCGCGAAGCTCCGGTAGTGCGCGTCCATCAGATTCAGCGGCATCTGCACGGCGGCGAAGGCGAAGCCGTGCTCGTCAGCCACCTTCAGCATGTGCAGATGGATGGCCGGATCCTTGTGGCCGGTGAAGCCGATGTACCGCAGCTTGCCCTCGGCGCACGCCGCCAGCAGCCCCGCGTGGGCGCCCGCCTCGTCGAAGATCCGGTGCGGATCCTCGAAGCGAATGATCTCGTGATGCTGCACGAGGTCGATGTGGTCGGTCCCCAGCCGCCGGAGCGACTGGTCGAGCTGCCGCGCGGCCTCCTGTCTGGACCGGCCGTCGATCTTGGTCATGAGGAACACCCGGTCCCGGTAGCCGTCGCGCAACGCCTTCCCCATGCGGATCTCGCTGGCGCCGTCGTTGTAGTCCCAGGCGTTGTCCATGAACGTCACGCCGTGATCGATGGCGTGGCGCACGATGCGAATGCTGAGCGGCTCGTCGACGTGCTTCAGACTGAGGTGCCAGCCACCGAGCCCGATGGCGGAGACCCGCTCCCCGGTGCCCCCGAGGGTGCGGTAGGGCATGCCCGGGTACTCTGACCTGTCCGCCACGTGTGCTCCTCCAGTGCGAGATTCGCCGGGAGGTCGGGCTGCTGTCGCGCGCACGAGACCTCCCCACTCGTGCGCTGGGCTGCCAGACGCGTGCCCGGCTCGCCTGCCAGCCGCTTCACGCAGCCATGCGACGATAGATTGCGATGCGCGCCTCGGTTCGTGACCACCAGCCAGGGACAGCTCCACGATGCGAACGATCCTGATCGCCGCCTGCGCGGCGCTCGTGACAGTGAGCAGCGCGTGTGAAAGCGGCGCGCGCGCGCGCGACAGCACGCCGTCGAGCGCGGGGAGCACAGCGGCCTCCGGCGCTCCGGGCGCGCACGCCGGCTCGCTCGCCACCGGCGGACCCTACGCGTTCATCAGCGACGAGGTGAGCAATGCGGTCTCGGTGATCGACATGCGCAGCGACAGCGTGGTCGCCACGCTCGCGCCGGGACAGCGCCCGCGCGGCATCCGGCTGATGCCCGACGGCCGGACGCTCGTGGTGGCGGTGAGCGGATCGCCGCGCGGCGGTCCGGGCGTGGACGAGTCCACCCTCCCGCCGGCCGACCGCTCCAAGGACGGGATCTCGCTGGTGGACCTCGCGACCCGCCAGGTACGGCGGCTGCAGGGCGGCGTGGATCCGGAGAACTTCGACATCTCCGCCGACGAGCGCACCATCTACGTCGCCAACGAGGACGCCTCCGCGGCATCGGTGCTCGACGTGGCGAGCGGCACGGTGCAGCACACCATACCAGTGGGCGGCGAACCGGAGGGGGTCACCGTGCGCCCGGGCGGCAGCGAGGTGTGGGTGACGAGCGAGGCGGGCGGAACGCTCTACGTCATCGACACGAAGACGGACAGCATCACGCACGAGATCATGGTGGGCAAGCGGCCGCGCTCCGTGGTGTTCACGCACGACGGCACGCGCGCCTACGCCCCGGCCGAGGTGGGCGGCAACGTGACGGTGATCGACGCGACGACGTACCGGCCGCTCGCGACCATCACCGTACCGGGCGCCGGCGCGAAGCCGATGGGCTCGGTGATCGCGCCCGACGATTCGAAAGTGTACATCAGCACGGGGCGTGGCGGCACCGTGGCCGTGCTCGACACGAAGACCAACCGCTTCGTCGCGAACGTCGCGGTGGGCACGCGTCCCTGGGGGATGGCGCTCAGCGCCGACGGCAAGCAACTCTGGACGGCCAATGGGCCCCCGGGGAACGACGTCTCGGTGGTGGACCTCGCCACGAACCAGGTGGTGAAGCGAATACCGGTGGGGCAGTCGCCGTGGGGGGTGGCGATCGGGCGATAGCGCCCGCCTTGCCGCTTGCTCGGCAAGGCGTACTTTCGCGGAGCCCGGGCCTCTTTCCGATGTACGTGACGTGCTACGCCGTTCAGGAACACGAAGAGCGTTGACGAGCGCTAACGTTGCCGAGCGGGGTCGGTTGGGGTCATAATACGGCGTGCCCCTGAGACCACTCACCCGGCTGCGCAAATTGTGTCTCGCCCTGCCCGAGGCGGAGGAGGTGGAGGCCTGGGGCGAGGCCACCTTCCGAGTGAACAACAAGCTGTTCGCCATGCACGCCAGCTCGGGGAACCACCACGGGGCCGGACGGCCGGCGGTCTGGGTAAAGGCGCTGCCCACCAATCAGGACCTCATGGTGCGCACCGCGCCGGATCGCTTCTTCGTGCCGCCGTATGTGGGAAAGAGCGGCTGGGTGGGGGTGTGGCTGGACGGGAAGGTGGACTGGAGCGAGCTGGCGGATCTGCTCCAGGATGCGCATCAGCTCACGGCGCCCAAGCGGCGGCGTGATCGTGCGGCCTCGGCCGGCCGACGCTCGAGGCGCGCATGACTGTTGCCCGCGCCGGCACGCGGGCCTGGTGCATCTCGCTCGTCCTCGTTCTCGCGGCGGGTGCCTGCGCGCCCAGGGCTGATTCCGGCGGCAGGGCCCCTCGCGCCAGCCGCAGCGTCACCCGGGCGTCTTTCGGGCACACGAACGATGGCACGCCCGCCGACATCTACATCCTCACCAACGCGAATGGCATCGAGCTGCGCGCCAGCAACTACGGCGGGATCATCACCTCGCTGCGCACGCCCGACCGCGCGGGAAACCTCGCCGACATCGTGCTCGGCTACGACAGCCTTGCCGGCTATCTCGCCTCGTCGCCGTACTTCGGCGCGATCATCGGTCGGTACGCCAACCGCATCGCGCGCGGCACCTTCACGCTGGACGGCAGCACATATCATCTGGCGATCAACAACGGTCCGAACGCGCTGCACGGCGGGCTCCAGGGATTCGACAAGCGCGTGTGGGCCGCGCAGAGCTTTCAGACGGACAGTGGCGTCGGCCTCGTCTTCACGCGCACCAGCGCCGACATGGAGGAGGGTTATCCCGGGGCGCTCAGCGCACGGGTGACGTACACGCTCACGGATCACGATCAGCTGATCGTCGATTACCAGGCGACCACGACGCGGGCCACGCCGGTGAACCTGTCGCAGCACACGTACTGGAACCTGGCGGGCGACGCGCAGCGCGACATCCTCGGCCACGTGCTCACCATCGATGCGGACTCCATGACGCCCGTGGATTCCACGCTCATCCCCACGGGGGGCGTCGCGCCCGTGGCGGGCACCCCCTTCGATTTCCGCACGCCACACCAGATCGGCGACCGCGTGGACGAGCGGCAGAACACGCAGATCCGCTACGCCGGCGGCTACGACGACAATTACGTGCTGCGGGGGGGCGGCGGCGGGGGCGGCGCATCGGGGCAGGCGCTGCACCATGCCGTGCACGTGGAGGAGCCGGTGTCGGGACGCACCCTGGACATCGCCACCACGGAACCGGGGGTGCAGTTCTACACGGGCAACTTCCTGGACGGCAGCATCCGCGGGACGGGCGGGCACGTGTACCACTATCGCTACGGTCTGGTGCTGGAGACGCAGCACTTTCCCGATTCGCCCAACCACCCGAACTTTCCCTCCACCATCCTGCGGCCGGGACAGGAGTATCGTTCGCGGACGGTGTTCACCTTCGGCGTGGCGCGGTGAGGGCCCGCGCCGCCGCGCCAGCCCAGGGCCAT
>DATEPM010000085.1:0-7449 GCA_035273185.1 Gemmatimonadaceae bacterium | reverse complement strand
GTCCAGGCGCCGGCGCTCCTCGTCGGTGAGCGTCAGCCTCGGAATCACCAGCCGCAGCATCAGCGGCGCCATGAACGACGTCACGACCGCCACGAGGATGATCGTGGAGTACATCTCCTGCGTGAGCAGCCCGAGCGACACGCCGATGAGCGCCACCACCAGCCCCATGGCACCACGCGCATTCATGCCGAAGCCCACCGCCAGCGCTTCCCAGTGCCGCAGCCCCCCGAAGCGCGCGCCGCCGTAGCACCCCACCACCTTGCCCAGCACCGCCAGGCCGATCACGAGCAGCGGGAGCTGCCACCCGGTGAGCGACCAGAGATCCACCTTCAACCCAACGAACGCGAAGAAGATCGGCGACAGCGCGGCCAGCACGAAGGTCTCCAGCGCGTGCAGGGCGGACTCGCGCACCCGCGGCACCTGCCTCACGAGCAGCCCCATCATGAACGCGCCGAACACCGGATGCACGCCGATGGCCTCGGTGGCGGCGCCACTCAGGAAGGTGAACACGAGGATCAGGGTGACGTCGGAGCCGGCGAGCTGCACCTGCTGGTTCACGTAGCGCAGCAGGCGCGTGAACACCGGGTACACCACGTAGCGCATCGCGGCGATGTACACCACCAGCCCGGCGAGCGTGAAGCCGAGCTTCGGTGCCGAGAAGACGCCCACCGACGCGATCCCCGCGATGACCGAGAGCACGAGCCAGCCGGTGGTGTCGTCCAGGACGCCCGCGGAGAGGATGACCACCCCGATGTTTCGGCGGATCAGCTTGAGATCGATGAGAATCTTGGCCACCACCGGCATCGCGGTGATCGCGAGCGCGGTCGCGAGGAAGGCGGCGAACACGGGCCGCGTCCCGGGACTCGTGAGGTATCGGTCGGGCAGCAGCCACCCGAGCGTGCCGCCCAGCGTGAAGTTCACCAGCATCCCGCCCAACGACGCGAACAGCGACGATCGTCCGAGCGAGCGCATCACCTGCACGTCGGTCTCGAGGCCGGTGAGCAGCAGCAGCAGGATCATCCCCAGCCACGAGACCACCTCCAGCAGATGGAACTGCCGGGTGACGGGCGGAAAGATCGCGAGCTCCAGCCAGGGCACGTAGTGACCGAGGATCGTGGGGCCCAGCACGATCCCGGCGAGCAGCTCGCCGATCACCGCGGGCTGATGCAGCCGGCGCATCACCTCCGAGAGGACGCGCGCGAGCGCCAGCAGCCCCGCGAGCTGCAGCAGCAGGATCAGGATGGCGTGCCCCTCGATGGGGGCGAGCGAGGTGGTGTCCATCGTCGTCAGGCGGGCGAGCGGTGGAGCGGCACGGATCAGAGGGCGAAGCGCCAGAAGGATCCGCCGGTCTGCGGATCGGAGACGCGATGCGCGCGTACCTGAACACCCGTTCGCGGCGCCGGTCAGCGACGCCGGCCCCGCGGCCGGCATCGCCTGAGCAACCTAATCGCGCCCTGCGTCGTCCGCCGAGCCGTCCCGGTCGAGGATCTCGCGCATCGCGCATCCATTCTGCAGTTTAGGGCATGCGACTCCCCATCCATCTTCTCGCCGTCGCTGCAGTCGCCGCGGCGACTCCGCTCGCTGCGCACGCGCAGGCCCGGCGGCCCATCGTCGCCGTGTTCGCGCACCCCGACGACGAACGCGTCATCGGCCCGCTCCTGTCGCGCCTCGCGCGTGAGGGACGCGAAACCCATCTCGTGATCGCCACCGACGGTTCCCAGGGCGTCCGCGACTTCGCCCACATCCCGGCCGGGGCGCCGCTCGCCGCCGCACGGGCCAAGGAGGCCAGCTGCGCGGCCGCGCGACTCGGCGTCCGGCAGCTGCACCTGCTCGGCCTTCCGGACGGCGGGCTCGCCTCGTTCGAGCAACTGGGCAAGCTGCGCACGGCGCTCGCGGCGATCATCGACTCACTCCAGCCCGCGGCGATCATCACCTTCGGTCCGGAAGGCGGCACCGGCCATCCCGACCATCGGCTGGTGGGTGATGTCACCAGCCAGATCGTGCAGGGCGATGCGCGCTACGCGAACATCGACCTGCTGTATGCGTCTCTGCCGACGGAACGGCTGCGCACCGCCCCCAAAGCGCAGCCCACCGTGCACGGCATGGCCGAGGCGCTGCTGACGGTGCGCGTGCCCTTCGAGCCGCAGGATCTCGTGGCCGGACGCGAGGAGTTCGCGTGTCACCGCAGCCAGTACGCGCCGGCCGAAATGGACGCGGTCAATCGCTATCTGGCGTACGCGTGGAACGGCACCGTGTGGCTGCGTCCATGGAACGGGACGCTGCACGATCCGGAGGTGTTGAACCGGTAGGCACGCCCATCCGCGATCCGGAGCACGCGGGGGCAGGACCCCTGCCGTGCTCGGGGCCTCCCTCCCTCCAACCGACCTTCGTCGTGCTCCGACCCTCTGCGCTGATCGCCAGCTGCCTCGTCCTCGCCGCCGCGCCGCTGCAGCGCGCGCCCGGCCAGGCCTCCCAGCCCCCCGTCTTCACCCACGCCGACACACTGCGCGGCTCGGACACGCCGCAGCGCGCGTGGTGGGATGCCGCCTTCTACGACCTTCACGTCACCGTGCAGCCGCGCGACTCCAGCATTCACGGATGGAACGGCATCAGCTATCGCGTGCTCTCGCCCGCGCGGGAGATGCAGATCGATCTGCAGGTGCCGCTGGAGGTGGACAGCATGGCTCAGAACGGCCGCCGGGTGACCTACCGCCGCGACGGCAACGCCTTCTTCGCCACACTCGCGGCTCCGCAGCCCGTGGGCAGCGTGCAGCGCATTACGGTTTACTATCATGGCCGGCCGAAGGTGGCGCGGCGTCCGCCCTGGGACGGGGGTTTCACGTGGACGCGCGACTCGCTCGGCAACCCCTGGATCGCCACCTCCAACGAAGGGCTGGGCGCCAGCGTCTGGTGGCCGAACAAGGACCTGCTCGCGGACGAGCCGGACAGCCAGCGCATCGCCATCACGGTGCCCGACCCGATGGTCGACGTCTCCAACGGCCGGCTGCGGAGCACCACGAAGAACGCCGACGGCACCAGCACGTACGAGTGGTTCGTCGCCAGCCCCATCAACAACTACGACGTGGAGGTGAACGCGGGCACGTACGCGCACTTCGGCGACACGTACGGCGGCGAGGGCGGGCTGCTCACCACGGATTTCTGGCCGCTGGCCTATCATCTGGAGGCCGCGCAGAAGCAATGGGCGCAGGCGGAGCCGATGCTCATCTGCCTGGAACACTGGTTCGGACCGTATCCGTGGTACACCGACGGCTACAAGCTGGTCGAGGCGCCGCACCTCGGCATGGAGCACCAGAGCGGCGTCGCGTACGGCAACCACTTCCTGAACGGCTACCTGGGACGGGATCTCTCCGGCACCGGCCTCGGGCTCCAGTGGGATTTCATCATCGTCCACGAGAGCGCGCACGAGTGGTTCGGCAACAACATCACCGTGAAGGACGCGGCGGACATGTGGGTGCACGAGTCCTTCGCGAACTATGCCGAGAACCTCTACACCGAGTGCCGCGACGGCAAGCGGGCGGGCGCGCAGTACGTGATCGGCACGCGGAGGCTGGTGCGGAACGACGAGCCGATCATCGGCCAGTACGGGGTGAATCACGAGGGGTCGGGCGACATGTACTACAAGGGCGGGAACATGCTGCACACCATCCGCCAGATCGTCGACGACGACGCCACCTGGCGCAACGTGCTGCGGGGCCTGAACGCCACCTTCCGGCACCAGACCGTCACCGGCGCGCAGATCGAGGCGTACATCACCCGGGCCACCGGCAAGCCCCTCGCCCGGGTGTTCGACCAGTACCTCCGCACCACGAAAATTCCCGTATTCGAATATCACGTGGAGGGTCACGACCTGGCCTACCGCTGGGCCGACGTGGTGCCGGGCTTCGCCATGCCAGTCCGCGTCCGGCTGGCGGACAGCACGTTCTCCTGGCTCACGCCGACGACCGACTGGCAGCGCGCGCCGCTGCGCCTCACGAGCCCCGGCGCCTTTGCGGTGGACGAGAACTTCTACGTCGTCCCGAGAAGCGCGGCGCCGTGAGGCCGCCCGGGCCGCGTTCCGCGATCGCCGGGGCGCCCGAGCGCGCGCCGCCGTCCGGCACCGTGCTCGCGTGACGGCCGGCCCGAGCTGTCAGTCCTTGGGGGTGCCCCCCACCGCTGGAGACCGCGCAACGTGAAGGTGCCCCTGCTCCACCCGCAGCAGCCGCTGCGGCGCAAGCTGCCGGTGCTCATCTCCCTGCTGCTCTGCGCCGTCGTGGCCGCGCTCTCGTGGCTGGCGTTCGTGCAGCTGCAGCACGCACTGCTGGGCGCCGCCGAGCAGCGCGTGATCGGCGCCGCGGACCAGGTGGCGGGCATGCTGCGCGAATCGGTGCTGCGCGTTCGGCGCGGCGCGTTTCGCCTGGCCCGGACCGACGCCGTCACGAACTTCCTCACGCATCCCGGTGCGGCGACGCGCGCCGGCGCGGTGGCCGCCCTGGGGCGCGACTTCGCCTCCACCCCGCAGCTTGCCGCGCGAACGCTGTGGTCGCGGGACGGCGTTCCGCTGCTGCGCGTCGGCGCGCCGGAGTTCAACGGGCCCACCCTTGCCGACCTCCTGAGCCAGGAGCGTCGCGGGCACACGGCGGCGTCGGAATGGCGGGCGGGCGCGCTGCGCCTCGTCGCGGATTCAGTGTTCTATGATATCGTCGTCCCCAGCTTCGGGGCCCATGGCGATGTGGTCGGCTTTCTGGTGGAGACCCGCCGGCTGCGTGGCCAGGGGGCACAGCTTATCGAGAGCCTCATCGGCTCCGACGCCAAGTTCCTGCTCGGCAACGCCGTCGGAGGACTGTGGACCGACCTCACGGTCCGCGCGCCCGGCCCGGTGTACCCGGAGCGCGTCGGGACCGCATTCACCTACTCGCGGCAGGACACCGCGCGCATCGGCGCCATGCACGCCGTGCTCGGGGCGCCGTGGCTGGTGTCCATCGAGATCCCGCGGCGCGCGGCGCTGGCGCCCAGCCATCGCTTTCTGCTGCGGGCGGGGCTCATCGCGCTGCTTGTGGTGCTGATCGGCGCGCTGGCCGCGTCCATCCTCAGCCGTTCCATCACCGAGCCCCTGGACGCGGTGATGCGCGCGGCCGAGGGGATGGCGGCGGGCGATTATGGCCAGCGGCTGCCCGTGCGTGGGCATCACGAGCTGGGCCGCCTGGCCGTGTCGTTCAACGTGATGGCCGAGCGCGTGGCGGCCGCCTCGCGCGTGCTGGAGCGCCAGGCGGAGGAAGCGCAGGCCAGCGCGCAGCAGCTCGAGGCGGCCAACCAGGAGCTGGCGCTCGCCCTGGCCGATGCGGAACGCTCTCGTGAGGCAGCGGTGCGCGCCGCGCGGGAGCGCGAGGAGACCCTGGCGCAGCTGCAGCAGGCGCAGCGGATGGAGGCCGTGGGGCAGCTGGCCGGCGGCGTGGCGCACGATTTCAACAACCTGCTGACGGTGATCACGAGCTACAGCACCATGCTGCTCTCGGATCTTCCCGAGTCGTCCGCCCACGCGGAGGACGTGCGCGAGATCCAGCAGGCCGCCAGCCGCGCCTCGGCGCTCACGCGCCAGCTCCTGGCGTTCAGCCGCCGGCAGATGCTGCAGCCGCGCGTGCTGGACCTGAACGCGCTCACGGCCAATCTGGAGAAGATGCTCCGCCGGCTCCTGCGCGAGGACATCCAGCTGGAGACGCGGCTGGCGCCCGAGCTGGGCTACGTGAGCGCGGATCCCGGGCAGTTGGAGCAGATCATCATCAACCTGGCCGTGAACGCGCGCGATGCCATGCCCGACGGCGGCCGCCTGACGATCGAGACCGCGCGCGTGCAGCACGATCCGGCCCGCTCCCCTGGCCCCGCGTGTGCGCCGCCAGGGACGTACGTGACGCTCACCGTGACCGACACGGGTCATGGCATGGACGAGGATACGAAGCGACATATCTTCGACCCGTTCTTCACCACGAAGCCCGTGGGGCACGGGACGGGGCTCGGGCTGGCCACGGTGTACGGCATCGTGAAGCAGTCCGACGGCCACATCACCGTGACCAGCGAGCGCGGGCACGGGGCGGCGTTCCAGATCTATCTGCCAGCCGTCGCCGCCGACGGGCAGGCGCTGGCGACCGCGGAGCACATCGCGCCCTGTCAGGGCGGACCGGAACGCATCCTGCTGGTGGAGGACGAGCCCAACGTGCGGCGGATCGCGCGGCGGATGCTGGAGCGGGGCGGGTACACCGTGATCGAGGCGGCGAATGGGGCGGAGGCGCTGCGGCTGGTCGAGTCGCGACGGGAGCCGATCGCGCTGGTCCTGACGGATCTCGTCATGCCCGAGATGGGCGGGCGCGAGCTGGCGACGCGGCTGCAGGCGGTGAGCCCAACGTCGCGGGTGCTGTTCATGTCCGGCTACAGCGAGGATGTCGTATTGCGGCAGCAGGTGGCTGCCGAAGAGGCATTGCTGCTGGAGAAGCCGTTCACGTTGGAGACGCTGACGCGGAAGGTGCGGGAGGCGTTGACGGCGGCGTAGGCGCGGCGGAGCGCCCGGGTGACGCCCCGGTGGCGGTCCGGCCCCTGCGCCGCGCGATCATCTCTGACAGTTCGCTGACGGAAGCGCCGCGTTCAGCACCTTGCGTCATATCATGATCCGCTGAATCGTCAAAGGTATGATCCAACGTGACGAGCCATCGGTCATCGCGCCGCCCGGTACGGCACCGTTCACGCCAGAGTCGACGGCTGATGCGCGGCTGGTGGGGAGCGCCGCCGGCGAAAACGTGACCACCACGGTCGGCACGCTGGTGGTGCTGCTGATGGCGACGGCCGTCTTCTGGCGCACCGCGTATCCGACCATCACGTGGTGGGACTCCAGCGGCTACTCCCTCGCCGCGGCGACCCTCGGCGTCTATGCGCCGCCGGGCTCACTGCTTCTCACACTTCTGGGCTGGCCGATCGCTCGTCTGGTCGCGGGGACATCGGCGGCGCACGCGCTCAATCTCCTTGCAGGTGTGCTTGCGGGCCTAACCGTCGCACTGGTGTACCTGACGGCCACGCGTGCGTCGAGCATCGCTCGCCCCGCTGGGCGCATGGACTCTCCGCGCCGGGTGTCCCGCGGCACCGCCGTGGGTGCTGCCGTCGGCACCGCCTGCGGCGCGCTCACGCTCGCGTTCAGCGGCACGCTGTGGGCCTACGCCGTCATGTTCACGCCCTATGTGCTGTCGGCGCTCTTCACGGCCGTCATCCTGTGGACGATGCTGCGCTGGTGGCACTCGGCGGACGCCTCCCACGCGTGGCTCTGGATCGGCGTGCTCGGCCTGGAGTTCGGGCTGGACTTCAGCGTGCATCGCACCAACGCGCTGCTCATCCCGGGCGCCGTCGCGTGGGTGCTGCTGCGCCGCCCGGGAGCCTTCCGATCGGCGCGCTCGGTGGGAGCGGCCACTG
>DATEPM010000084.1:0-6670 GCA_035273185.1 Gemmatimonadaceae bacterium | reverse complement strand
GGCCGCCCGCGCACCCGCCCTCGGCCCGGGCGGTGATCGTCGCCTCCAAACCCTTCGGCGAGTCGTTTCTCCTGGCCGAAATGTTCGCCCAGCTGCTCGAGGCGCGCGGCATCGCCGTCGAGCGCAGGCCCGGGCTCGGCGCCACCGAGGTCGCGTTCGCGGCGCTCCGCACCGGCGCCATCGACGTGTACCCGGAATACACCGGCACGGGGCTCCTCGCCATCCTGCACGCACCGCTGGAGCACGACCCCCGCACGGCGTTCGCGACGGTGCAGCGCGAGTTCCAGGCGCGCTTCGGCGCCCGGTGGCTGCCCCCGCTGGGATTCGAGAACACCTATGCCATCACGGTGCGTCGGGCCACCGCCGACTCCCTCGGCCTGCGTACCCTGAGCGATCTCGCGCGCGCGGCACCGCGGCTCACCGCCGGCCTCACCCCCGATTTCATCGGCCGCGACGACGGCCTGCCGGCGCTCGCGCGCGCCTACGGCCTCCGGTTCGCGAAAGTCCGAGCGCTGGAGCAGGCGCTCAAGTATCGCGCCCTGGCCTCGGGCGCGGTGGACGTCGTGGACGGCTATTCCACCGACGGCGCGATCGCGCGCTACCCGCTCGCGGTGCTGGAGGACGACCGGCACGTCTTTCCCCCATACGAGGCGGCGGCGCTGGTGGGCCCGCGGCTCCGCAGCGACGATCCTCGCGCCATCGCGGTGCTCACCGAGCTCAGTGGGCGGCTGGACGTGCAGACCATGCGCGAGCTGAACGCGCGCGTCGAGGTGGGTAGAGAGCCGGTGGCCGCGGTGGCCGCCGATGCGCTCCGCCAGCTGGGGCTCGTCGGCGCCAGCGCAGCCCGGGACCATCCGGCAGACGCGGGCGTCGCCGGCCAGTCGCTTCTCCAGTATCTCTGGGCGCGGCGCGCGGCGACCCTCGCCGAGACCGGGCGGCACCTCCTGCTGGTGGGCATCTCCCTCGCTGCCGCGGTGCTGCTGGCCGTTCCCCTCGGCATCTGGCTCGAGCACGGCCGCCCCGTGGCGGAGCCCGTGATCCGCGCCACCGGCGTGCTGCAGACCATCCCGAGCATCGCGCTGCTCGCGTTCATGGTGCCGCTGCTCGGGCTCGGCGTATGGCCGGCGCTCGTGGCCCTCTGGCTGTATGCGCTGTATCCAATTGTGCGAAACACCTACACCGGCGTGCGCGATGCCGACCCGAGCGCCGTGCACGCCGCCCGCGCGCTGGGAATGTCGCCGGGCCAGGTGCTCCGCTATGTGCGCACGCCGCTCGCGGCGCCGAGCATCCTTGCGGGTGTTCGCACGGCAGCGGTGATCAGCGTCGGCACCGCCACTCTGGCGGCCTTCATCGGGGCTGGCGGGCTGGGTGAGCCGATTGCCACCGGCCTCGCGCTCGACGACACGCGTCTCATCCTGGCCGGCGCCTTACCGGCAGCCGTGTTGGCACTGCTGGTGGATGGTCTGCTCGGGCTGGTGGAACGCTCGGTGACGCCCGCGTCGCTCAGACGGCCAGCAGGAACGCCACCCAGAACTGCGCGCGTGCATCCGTCCACAGCTGCTCCACCCTGAACCCAGCGGCGCTCAGCAGCCGGTCCAGCGCGGCCCGGTCGTATTTGTAGGAGCTTTCCGTCCAGATCGTCTCGCCCGGGCGGAAGGATATCCGTTCGCCGGCCACGCGCACCGTCTGGGTCGCGAGGCTCACGAGGTGCATCTCCACCCGGCTCGCCCGCGCATTGAAGAATGCGCGATGCCGGAAGCGCGCCAGATCGAAATCGGCGTCGAGCTCGCGGTTGAGCCGCGCGAGCAGGTTCAGGTTGAATGCGGCGGTGATGCCCGCGCGGTCGTTGTACGCCGCATGCAGCGTCCGCGCGTCCTTGCGGCGATCCACGCCCAGCACCAGCGCGCCGCGGGCGCCCACCAGATGCCGCACGCGGTGCAGGAAGGCCGCGGCTTCGGTCGGATGGAAGTTGCCGATGGTGGAGCCGGGAAAGAACGCCACGCGGCGCTCGTGCGGCGGCAGCACCGGCAGTTGGAGCGGCGCGGTGTAGTCCGCCGCGAGCGGGCGCACGGCAACGCCGGGATACTCCGCCGCGATCCCCGCGGCCACGCGCCGCAGCTGGTTGCCCGACACATCCACCGGCACGTACGCCACCGGGTCGGTGAGCGCGTCCAGCAGCATACGCACCTTCACGCCCGCGCCGCTGCCGTACTCCACGAGCACGCAGCGCGGTCCCGCCAGCGCGGCGGCCTCCGGCGCCCGCTCCCGCAGGATGGCCAGCTCCGCTCGGGTGAGATAGTACTCGTCCAGCGTGCAGATCTGCTCGAAGAGCCGCGCCCCCGCGTCGTCGTAGAACAGTTTGGGGGGGAGCATCTTCGGGGTGGCGAGCAGGCCGCGCAGCACCTCGGCCGCATCGAGGGCGACGCGCGGCGCACCCGCACGGGCGGTGGAGGAGTCCAGCGGCACGGTCATGCGCGGCGCCGTCAGGCGTCGCGCGCCAGGCGGATGCCCGTGAACTGCCAGCGGGCGTCGGATGGAAAGAAGTTGCGGTAGCTGGGCCGCGCGTGCGAGCGCGGCGTGGCGCACGACGCCCCGCGCAGCACCCACTGGTCGGCCATCCACTTGCCGTTGTACTCGCCGATGGCGCCGGCGGCGGGCGTGTACCCGGGGTATGCCACGTACGGGCTGCGCGTCCACTGCCACACGTCGCCGTACAGTTGCGCGGGGTGGCGCTCGTCAGGCACGGCGTCGGGTACGGGCGCCGGATGGTGCAGGCCGGATTCCACGAAGCTGCCCTCCACCGGCGCCCCGCCGGCCGCCACCTCCCACTCGGCCTCGGTCGGCAGCCGGTGTCCCGCCCAGCGGGCAAAGGCGTCCGCCTCGAAGTAGCTGACGTGGCACACCGGCTCGGCCGGGTTCAGGGGGCACGTGCCGGCCAGGGTGAACTCGGACCACCCGTCGGGGCCGCGCTCCCAGTAGAGCGGTGCTTCCCAGCCGCGGTCCTGCACCATCGCGAGCCCCGCGGAGAGCCAGAGCTCCGGCCGCCGGTACCCGCCGTCCTCGATGAACGCGAGGTACTCGGCGTTGGTGACGAGCCGCGAGGCGAGCTGAAAGCCCTCGAGAAACACGCGATGCGCCGGCCCCTCGTTGTCGAAGGCGAAGCCAGGCCCGTCGTGGCCGATGCGGTACACCCCTTCGGGCACCGCGTGCCAGCGGAGCGGCGGAGCGGCCCCGCCGGCCGCCGGGGGCCGCTCGCGGTACGCCGGGCGCAGGGGATTCATCCAGAAGACGTGCTTGATGTCGGTGAGGAGCAGCTCCTGATGCTGCTGCTCGTGATGCAGCCCCAGCTCCACGAGAGCGTGCGCGGGATGCGCCGGATCGTCGGCGATGCGGGCAACGAGCGCGCGCATCGCCTCGTCGACGTGGTGCCGGTAGGCGAACACCTCCTCGACCGTGGGCCGGGTGACCAGGCCGCGCCTGGCGCGGCAGTGGCGCTCCCCCGCCTGCACGTAGTACGAGTTGAACAGAAACGCATACCGCGGGTTGGGCGAGATGTACGATGGCGCGAACCGCGCGAGCACGAAGGTCTCGAAGAACCAGCTGGTGTGCGCGAGATGCCACTTCGTGGGGCTCACGTCGGACATCGAGCTCACGACGTAGTCCTCCGTCACCAGCGGCGCGCAGAGCGCTTCGGTCTGCGCCCGCACTACGTCGTAGGCGAGCGGCAGACGGGCGGCCTGCCGGTCCATCCGTGGCGGTGCCGCGGCGGCCGGACGCGGGGCGCCGAGCAGGTCGGGTCGCGCGGGGGATCGGATCTCGGTCTCGCTCACGGATGCTCCAGCGTGTCACGGTCCCAGCGCGCGAGATCGGCCGCGGCGTCGTAGGTGGACTGCACGAAGGCGAGCAGGGCGTCGTCAGGCGCCTCGGCGGTGCGCACCGCGTCGTACGGCAGGATGAACTCGCGCAGCCCGCGATGATAGTACGCGCCCTCCGGCCGCACCGGATGCTCGGCGTACCCCTCCGGTTCCGGATATGCATAGGCATAGAAGGCCGGTTCGGCGAGGCCCGCGCCGCCCGGCCAGAAGCCGCAGCTGCTGCACTCGCGCGAGTAGGCTTCCACCATCACCCAGTCGGGGCAGTGGGGCGCGCCCCCGGGGTGCCGCGGCGCGCGTCGGCCGGAGAAGCGGGTGGTGGCCAGGTCGAAGGCGCCCCAGAAGAAGTGCACCGGGCTCGCCTTCCCCTGGAAGCCGCCGCGGAAGCGCTCCAGCACCCGCGCGGTCTGCTCCGTGGCGCGCCACCAGCGGTGCACCGCGTCCGCATCGTACGAGGCGTGGGTGTGGTCGGCGGCGAAGGGAATGGCCTCCTCCACCTCGACCGGCACGGGCCGGATGGGACAGGCGATGCCCAGCGCCTGCAGCGTGTCGACGTAGCCGGCGTAGAACTCCGCGACCGACTGCCTCACGAGCGGCATCACGCGCTCCGCGCCGATGTCGTCGCGCACCACCAGCTGATGCTCGATGAAATCCAGGTCCACGGCGAAGCACCGCGCCCCGACGGGCATCGCCGACGTGGTGAGCCCGCGCGGCGTGACGTACAGCGTGGTCTGCCACCAGTGGTTCTGCATCGGCGCGTACGCGAGGCGCGTCTTGCCGATGATCTGCAGCCACATGTGCACCGTGGCGTACGTGTCCTGCCACGCGGCGAGCGGCAGCGGCGGCCACCCGACGGCAGCGCCTGCCGTGGGCGGCGTCTGGATCGCCGGCATGCCGGTCAGCTCGCGCTGGGCGCGGGCTCGAGCATCACCTCGTCCACATAGCACCAGCCCCAGTCCTCACCGGGCTGGAAGCTGCGGATGATCGGATGATGCGTGGCGTGGAAATGCTTCGTCGCGTGCTTGTTGGGGGAGCTGTCGCAGCAGCCCACGTGCCCGCACGTGAGACAGAGGCGCAGGTGCACCCAGTCGCTCCCCATCGCGAGGCACTCCTCGCACCCCTCCGGCGTTCGGGGCTCCACGTCGCGCACCTGATCGAGATGCGTACACCGCGCGGCCATAATGCCTCCGGAAAGCTGGTGAAGGGGACGGCCCTGACGCGCGCACGCGCAGCGGGCCGTTGATCGAATGCTGCAGTGCTTGATCGGGTCGGGCAAGGGGAGCAAAGGCCGGGCCCGACTGGCGGCGCGCGAGCTCGCCGACAGCGCTCTCGCCCGCGAGCGCCTGCGATCGAGGGAGATGCCGCGCGAGTGGCACTGCTGCGCAGGAGCGGCACGGCCCCCCTCGGTGGGTGCCGCGCTTCCTGATCGCCCGGGCGCGCCTATCTTGCGGCGCATGACAGAGATTCTCCCGGTCAACTACCGTACGGACATCCTGCCGGAGCACCGCGGCACTCCAGTCGGGCTCCTGCTGGAGTATCACAATCTGGAACGGGCGATGGGGTCGGGCCCCGGGCGCCAACTGCTCATCGGCATGTGCATGGACAGCCGCAAAGCACTCCGCATCCCCCCCGATTTCGCTTTCGTCCTGCGCACGGCAGGTGCCAACATGCGGGATAACGAGTTCCGCATCTCGTACGCGATCGCCGTGGGCGGCGTCCGCACCATCGTCCTCATCGCCCATACCGACTGCGGCATGCGCCGCGTGGCAGGGCAGCACGATGCCTTCGTGCGCGGGCTGGTGGACCACGCGGGATGGGACGAGGCCCGCGCGGAGAAGCACTTCGCCGACAGCGTCCCCAAGTTCGCCATCGACGACGAGGTGGGGTTCGTGATGCGCGAGGCCGAACGGCTGCGGGTGCTATATCCCCGAATCTCGGTGGCGCCTCTGCTGTACCGGGTGGAAGACGACCTGCTGTATCAGTTGCGCGACTAGCGCGTGCTGGCGGCATGCAGGGGAAGCCAGCCGCGGGAATCGCGCCGACGCATCGCGATGCCCCGCGCGCCAGATCTCAGACCTCCGACGACGCGCGGAATGTATACGGATCCCCGCGAATCCTATACGGACACGCCGCACCGATCGACCGTCGGGAAGAGCTCCGCTAGGGACCTGTCTCGCACTCAACCAGAAACGAAGCGGCATCCGATCGACCGCCCAGTGGACACGATCAGGCGGCCCGCGCCACTGGAGCGGACCACCAGTGCGGTGTCCGCAACGGAACAGTCGCCAGCTCCGAGCGCCAGATACAGTGCAGCGCACCGGATGTGCAGCGACAGCGTTTCAGCTGTGCACTATCGCGTCGGAGATAGGCACTATCGCCGGGCGAAATCTGCACTATCGCCGGGCGAGATCTGCACTATCGCCGCGCGAGCGATGCACCATCGCCATCCGAGCGATGCACTACCGCCGTGCGAGATATGCACTACCACCGTGCGAGATATGCACTATCGGCGTACACATTATGCACCATAGGCGTACGCGATCTGCATTATCGGCGCTCCAGATCCACAGTATCGGCGTACCAGCCGTGCACGATCGCCGTACCAGATAGGCAGTATCGGGATCGGAGATGCACTGACGCAGGTGGCCAATGACTGTCTCGCGTCTGCTCCAGCAGATAGAGCGACCAGACAGGCATAGGTCAGGACGTGCGGTGTAACCATTGCAAACGATGGTTGCACGTATTCGGACCAATGGGACAAATGGAGCTGATCAGATGGGCCCTGATACTCACCAGAT
>DATEPM010000083.1:0-20199 GCA_035273185.1 Gemmatimonadaceae bacterium | reverse complement strand
CGTCCGCCGGCTGACGCCGCGGCGTTTCCCGGCACCGGAGCGGCCATGGTCCGCCGCGACACCCCCCGCATCTACCGGCCGCGCCCGCGTGAGGACGCGGCGCCGGCGGCGGCACGGAATCTCGCGGCGGATCTGAACGCCGAGCAGGCGGCGGCGACGACGCACGGCGACGGCCCCCTGCTCATCGTCGCGGGCGCGGGCACGGGAAAGACGCGCACGCTGGTGCACCGCGTGGCGCACCTCATCGAGCGGGGCGTGCCCGCGGAGCGCATCCTGCTGCTCACCTTCACCCGACGCGCCGCACAGGAGATGCTCTCGCGCGTGGAGCGGCTGGTGGGCCACGCCAGCGCGCGCGTGCACGGCGGCACCTTCCACTCCACCGGCCACCGGCTGCTCCGCCAGTTCGGCCAGGCCGCCGGACTGCCGCGCGACTTCTCCATCATGGATCAGTCCGATGCCGAGGACCTCATGGGGATCGCGCGCGCGAACCTCGGCTACGGCAAGCAGGAGAAGCGCTTTCCGAAGAAGGAGACGCTGCACTACATCTACTCGCGCCACGTCAACACCGAGATCCCCGTCGAGCAGATTCTCGGCGCCGATCTGCCGCAGTTCGTGGAATACGAGCAACCGATCATTCGCATCTTCGCGGAGTACACCAGCCGCAAGCAGGAACGCAATCTGGTGGACTACGACGATCTGCTGCTGTACTGGGCGCTGATGCTGGAGCACTCGCTGCCGCTCGCCGGGCGCATCGCGGGGCTATACGACCAGCTGCTGGTCGACGAATATCAGGACACGAATCTGCTGCAGGCACGCATCCTTCGCGGCATGTGCCGCCCGCCCGGCAACATCACCGTGGTCGGGGACGACGCGCAGAGCATCTACTCCTTCCGCGGCGCGGACGTCCACAACATCTTGGACTTTCCGAAGCAGTTTCCCGGCACGGCGCTGGTGACGCTGGAGCAGAACTACCGGTCCACGCAGCCGATCCTGGACGTGACCAACACGCTCATCTCGCGCGCGGCGGAGCGATACACGAAGGATCTGTGGACGCGGCGCGCGGGGGGCGCGGCACCCTGGCTGGTGACCGCACGCGACGAGCAGCAGCAAACGCGCTTCGTGGTGGACCGCATCCTGGAGCTCCACGAGGAGGGCACACCGCTGCGCGAGATGGCCGTGCTCTTTCGCGCCGCGTACATGTCGGCGGACCTCGAGATCGAGCTGGCCAACCGGAAGATTCCGTTCGAGAAGTGGGGCGGCCTCAAGTTCCTGGAGGCGGCGCACATCAAGGACGTGCTGGCGTTCCTGCGCGTGCTCGAGAACCCGCGCGACGACGTGAGCTGGTACCGCCTGCTGATGCTGATGCCCGGCATCGGCGACGTGACGGCGCGCGCGGCGATCGAGGCGATGGCGGAGCGCGCCTGGGATCCGGACGCGTTCACCCACTGGGTGGCGCCGCTCCGCGCCCGTGAGGCGCACGAGCACCTGGCGTCGCTGCTCCGGACCCTGCGCGGCGCGCGCACCGGCCGGGCGCGAGGCACGGGCGAGCCCGGCGAGAGCGGCCAGAGCGTCGGCGCGGAGATCGAGGCGATTCGCGGGCTGTACGATGACATCCTGCGCGAACGCTACGATCGCCCCGAGCCACGACTGGCGGATCTCGATCAGCTGCGGGTGATCGCGGGCGCGTATCCCAGCCGCGCGGCGTTTCTGGCTGCCATCGCGCTGGAGCCGCCGCAGAGCACGCAGGATCTCTCCGACCGGGGAGACGCCGAGGACGACGCGCTGATCCTGAGCACCGCCCACAGCGCCAAGGGCAAGGAGTGGGACGTGGTGTTCCTCATCTGGGCGGTGGACGGCTTCTTCCCGCTCTCACGCGCGCTGGGCGACGAGGAGCAGCTGGAGGAGGAGCGCCGGCTGATGTACGTCGCGATGACGCGGGCGCGCAACGAGCTCGCGGTGGTGTACCCGCTGCACGTGTACGCCACGCGTCGGGGCGCCGACTACTCGATGGACCAGCTCACGCGGTTCGTCGACAGCGGCGTGCGGGCCAGGATGCAGCGGTTCGTGTTGGGCGACGACCCGGCGCCCGCGGCGGCGCCGGAAGCACCGCCGGTGCCGGCCATCGACATCCGGGCGCTGTTGAGGGGCCGATTCGGCGGGAGCTGAGCCTCCGGGGCCGGCGTCCTCGCCAGCCACTGGCGCAGCGCCCCGTAGGGATCCTTCGGCCGTGATCTGGCCAGCTCGATGATGCATGCGGTGGTCTTCCGCAGGTCACCGCCCTGGCGCGTCCACACGCCGTCGAACAGATCCAGATCCGTGAGATAGATCCGCCGCGCCAGCAGGGTCGCATTGTCCAGCCGCATGCGTTCCAGCACGCGCGGGCCGATGGTGCGCAGCCGGGGCCCCAGGCCGTAGACCAGCTCCAGGCGCGCCCGCGCGTACACCGTGTCGCGCGCCGAAATTCGCATCTTCACATGGGCGGACCCCTCGCCGGGATACACTGCGTACGCCGAGTCGATGGACCGGCGCAGCCGCTCCCAGAAGCGCGCCATGAGCTTGTCGTCCTCCCAGCGCGCGTCCTCCTCGTCGGCGGCATCGCGCTCGTGGCGAGCCCGGAAGAACCACGCCGAGCCGCGCGCCCCCACGAAGTTCGCGAAGGATTCGTTGAACACCGCCTGCCCAGGTGCGTAGAAGGTGTTGTGCGTGAGCTCGTGGATCACGGTGTTCGCCAGATCCAGTGAGTCGGCGCGCAACGTCGTGGAGACCAGCGGATCGTTGAACCACCCGAGCGTGCTGAAGGCCGCAGAGGGCCGCAGGTACACGTCATAGCCGTGCGCCTCCAGCTGGCGCGCAGCGGCGCGCGCGGCGCGAAAGTCGAAGTACCCCTTGTACGGCACGCGGCCCACCACCGGGAACCACCAGGTGTACGATTCCAGCCGGTCGCGATAGGCTGCCGACAGGACGAGCACCAGGGTGTCGTGCTGCAGGCGGGTGTAGGTCGTGAAGCTCTGCCGGGTGCGGAGATCGATGGAATCGCGCGCGAACGCACGCGCCGCGAGCACGAGCCGGAGCTTGGCCCGCACCTCCGGCGGTGTCCCGGGATCCTCCACCAGCGCGGCGATGGAGCGGCGGCCGGCGAGGATCTTTCCCTCCTCCCATGCGGCGCGTACCAGATATCGGCCGGTGGGTGCGAGCACCAGGTACAGCAGCACAACGAGCGCCGCGAGCCCGAGCAGTCGACCGGCTGTCCGCCGCCACGTAAAATGTTGTCGCATCGATCCTTGGACTGGCGAAGGGGGCCTGTCGTTTCTTTGGCGCTTCGTCGCTCGGGTCGCTATCTTCACCGGTGATGTCCTTCGTACACCTGCACTGCCACTCCGAGTACTCGCTCCTGGACGGCGCCAACCGGATCGACGATCTCATCCGGCGCGCGCAGGAACTCGAGCAGCCGGCGCTGGCGATCACCGACCACGGTAATCTGCACGCCGCCTGGGAATTTCAGGAGAAGGCCCGCAAGGCCTCCATCAAACCCATCGTCGGGATGGAGGCGTACGTCGCCCCGGGCGACCGGCGGGTGAAGGGCCGACCCCAGAACGGCGGCAAGCCGTACTACCATCTGGTGCTGCTCGCCAGCAGTCAGCAGGGGTATCACAACCTGGTGAAGCTCTCCTCGCTGGCGTACATGGAGGGCTTCTATACCAGGCCGCGCATCGACCGCGAGCTGCTCGCCAGGTACGGTGAGGGCCTCATCGTCTCGTCGGCGTGCATGGCGGGCGAGGTGGCGACGCACCTGCTCGCCGGGAATCAGGAGGCCGCCCGCGAAGCCGCCGCCTGGTATGCCAATCTGTTCAAGGACCGCTACTACCTGGAGGTCCAGGCTCACGACTCCCCGGGGCAGCGGGAGCTGAATGCCCGCATCCTCCAGCTCTCCACGGAGCTGGGGCTGCCCGTCATCGCCACCAACGACGCCCACTTCCTGCGCCGGGAAGACCACGATGCGCACGACGTGCTGCTGTGCATCGGCCTCGGCAAGGACCGCAGCGACCGCGATCGCATGCGCTATGACGACGGGCTGTACTTCAAGAGCGCGCCGGAGATCGCGGCGTACTTCCCCGATCATCCGGAGGTGCTCGAGAACACCCTCGCGATCGCCGACCGCTCGGGCTTCGAGCTCGCGAAGAAGTACCACCTGCCCGCCTTTCCGCTGCCGGCAGACGTCACGAGCGAGAACGAGCTGCTCACGCGTCTGGCCACCGCCGGTGCGAAGGAGCGCTACGGCGACCCGCTGCCCGACGAGGTGCAGCAGCGGTTGGACTATGAGCTTTCGGTCATCACGAAGACCGGCTACGCCGGCTATTTCCTGATCGTCTCCGATTTCATCGCGGCGGCACGCGACCGCGGCATTCCCGTCGGGCCGGGCCGCGGCTCGGCGGCGGGCTCCCTCGTGGCCTACGCGCTCCGGATCACCAACGTCTGCCCGCTGAAGTTCGACCTCCTGTTCGAGCGCTTCCTGAATCCCGAGCGCGTGTCGATGCCCGACGTGGACGTCGACTTCTGCTTCGAGCGCCGCGGCGAGGTGATCGACTACGTCCGGCAGAAGTACGGCAGGGAATCCGTCTGCCAGATCGTGACCTTCGGCACCCTGAAGTCCCGCGCGGCCGTGAAGGACGTGGGGCGCGTGCTCGGCTTCTCCCCCGCCGAGACCGACGCGCTGGCGAAGCTGATCCCCAACCAGCCGAACTATTCCCTCACGGTGAAGGAGGCGGTGGGCCAGATCGCCGAGGTGGGGAAACTGTACGAGGCGGACGAGCGCTATCGGCAGCTGCTGGACTACGCGATGGCGCTCGAGGGCCTCTCGCGCCACACCGGTGTGCACGCGGCCGGCGTGGTGATCGCGCCGGGCCCCGTGGACGAGTACGTGCCGGTGTGCACCCAGTCGTCCAGAGGCGCGGGCTCCACGGCCGACGACGAGTCCGTGGTGGTGAGCCAGTACGACATGAACTGCCTCGAGAAGGCAGGCATGCTCAAGATGGACTTTCTCGGCCTGACCACGCTCACGGTCATTCACGACGCGGTGAAGGCGGTCGAGGAGCGCACGGGAACGCCGGTGGACGTCGATGCGCTTCCCCTGGACGACCCCAAGGTCTATCAGATGCTGCGCGCCGGCCGCACGGTAGGCGTGTTCCAGTTCGAGTCGGCGCTCGCCACCGACCTGCTGCGCGGCATGCGCTGCGACAGTTTCGACGATATCGTGGCGTCCAATGCGCTGATGCGCCCCGGCCCGCTGGACGCGGGAATGCATCGCGTGTATCAGCGGCGCAAGCGCGGGGAGGAGGCGGTGGCGTACGCGCTGCCCGAGCTCGAGACGGTGCTCAAGCCCACGTATGGCGTCATCACCTATCAGGAACAGGTGATGCGCATCGCGCAGATCCTCGCCGGGATCTCCCTGGCCGAGGCCGATGTGCTGCGCAAGGCGGTGGGCAAGAAGGACGCGGATCTCATCAGGCAGCAGCTGGGTAAGTTCGTCGAGAAATCCGTGTCTCGGGGCTACGACCGCAACGTCATCGAGGAGCTCGCAGGCCAGATCGAGACCTTTGGGCGGTACGGCTTCAACAAGTCCCACGCCGTTGCGTACTCGGTCGTCACGTACCACACCGCCTGGCTGAAGGCGCATCATCCGGCCGAGTTCATGGCCGCGCTGCTGTCGTCGTCCATCGGTGACACGGACAGCGTGGTGAAGTTCATCAACGAGGCGCGCGAGCTGGGCATCGAGGTGCTGCCGCCGGACGTGAACGAATCGGGCTACAAGTTCACCGTGGTCGGCGACCGGCGCATTCGCTTCGGCCTGGGCGCGGTGCGCAACGTGGGCCGCGCCGCCATCGACTCGATTCTCGCTACCCGCGGCCAGGACGGTCCGTTCGCCTCCATCTTCGACCTGTGCGAACGGGTGGACCTGCGCCTGTGCAACAAGCGCGTGTTCGAGGCGCTCATCGCGTCCGGCGCGCTGGATGGCCTTGGCGGACATCGGGCGCAGTACGCGGCCGTGCTCGACACTGCCCTGCAGCACGCGTCGCTGGAGCAGCAGGATCGGGCGGCCGGACAGGTGTCGCTCTTCGGCGGCGGCGAGGCCGAGAACGGCCGGGCCGCGCTGGCGAAGCGTGTGCTGCCCAATCTCGCACCGCAGAGTGACACCGAGCGGCTCACGCGCGAGAAGGAGATTCTCGGTTTCTACATCTCCGGGCATCCACTGGAGCCCTTCCGCCTGGAGTGCGAGCTGTTCGCGACGCACACCGTCTCGCAGCTCGGCCAGTGGATGGACCAGCAGATCGCGCTGGGCGTCGTGGTCACCGCCATCAAGCGACAGGTGAGCAAGCGATCGGGCGCCGAGTTCGCCAGGCTCACCGTGGAGGACTTCTCCGGCTCGGCGGAGGTGCTGGTGTTCCCGGAAGCGTGGGGGGTGCTGGCCGCTCGGGTGCAGAGCGACGTGCCGGTCCTGATGAAGGGCGGCTACTCGCGCCGCGACCAGGATGCCGAAAATCCCACGTTCATCGTGGAGTCGGTCACGCCATTTGCGGAATTGCGGCTCAATGGCCAGGTGGCTGTGGCGCTGGAGCTGACTTCGGGCGATGGACTGACGGCGGACCTCATGGGCGACGTTCGGGCGGTGGTGGAGGCGCACGCCACGACCCACGGTGGCGCGCCGCCCCTGGAGGTGCGCTGGAGCGACACCGCCGGCGAGTTGGCGCGACTGCGCTCGCGGTCCCTCAAGCTGGCGGCCTCGCAGTCGGCGCTGAACGAGCTGAGGGCGCTGCTGGGCAGCGAGCGGGTCCGCCTCATTCGCGGCTGACGGCCTGAGGGGCACGCGGGAGGTTCCCGCCGGTGCTTTCGTGCCGGCTTCGCTTCCGCCGCTGGGCTTCCTTCGCTAGGCTCAAAGTGATCGGCGTCACGTGAACCGGTGGCGCCCACGAGAGGATTCCGGATGGCGACCGCTACATTGGACTTCGAGAAGCCGCTGGCCGAGCTCGAGAAACAGATCGACGAGCTGAAACGGCTGGCCGGCGATCGGCAGCTGAACGTGTCCGAGGAGATCGCGCCGCTCGAGAAGAAGCTCGTGGAGCTCCGCGAGGAGATCTACAAGAATCTGACGCCGCTCCAGCGGGTGCAGGTGGCGCGCAGCAACAAACGGCCACTCACGGAAGACTACCTCCGGCTGGCCTTCACCGACTTCATCGAGCTGCACGGGGATCGAGCCTTTCGCGAGGACGCCGCCATGATGGGCGGCTGGGCGCGTCTGGACGGGGAGACCGTCATGGTGATCGGCCATCAGCGGGGCCGCGACACCAAGGAGAACCTGCGGCGGAACTTCGGTATGCCCCACCCGGAGGGCTACCGCAAGGCGCTGCGCCTGATGAAACTGGCCGAGAAGTTCCACGTGCCGGTGCTCACCTTCATCGACACCCCAGGTGCCTGGGCGGGGCTGGGCGCCGAGGAGCGCGGCCAGTCAGAGGCCATCGCCCAGAACCTCTTCGACATGAGCCGCCTGGAAGTACCGATCATCGCCACCGTGATCGGAGAGGGTGGCTCGGGCGGCGCGCTGGCCCTGGGCGTCGCGGACCGGGTGCTGATGCTCGAGAACTCAGTCTACTCGGTGATCACCGTGGAGGGCTGCGCGGCGATTCTCTGGAAGGACGGCAAGAGCCCGGAGATGCGCGAGAAGGCCGCGAGCGCCCTCAAGATCACGGCGCCGGACCTGTACGAGCTGCGCGTGATCGACGAGATCATCCCCGAACCACCCGGCGGCGCGCACTCGGACCACGAGACGATGGCCAGGTCGGTGCAGGAGGTGCTCTGCCGGCATCTCGACGAGTTGCGCCGATACAAGCCGGACAAGCTGGTGCGGCGCAGGCGCGAGAAGTACTTGAGGATGGGGCAATTCTCGGAGTGAGCACTCCGGGGCCGCGGGCCCGGGGAGCCGGAAGTGCCGTCGGGAGTCCGCCGAGGCGTGGCCGGGAAGCTGCACGCGTGACATCTTTCCAGGAACGGCACCCACACCAGGGCTCTCCGTTTCCGTCTCCCGCTCTCGATTTCATGCCCCACATCATCGAAGTCGCCTTCAAGGGGAACCGGAAGGAGTTCTTCCTGTGGGAAGCGGACGCGTTGCCACCGCTGAAACGGAGCGTGGTGGTGGAGGCCGACCGTGGCGAGGATCTTGGCTACGTGCACAGCACGGGAGAGCTCGCGCTGCGGCGGAACGCCGGGACGGCGCACGGCACGGGTGACGCGCTGCCGACCAGGAAGGCGCGGCGCCTTGCCAGCCCCGAGGAGGAGCAGCACCTCACCGAGGTTCGCGCCGAGGACGACGAGGCGCGCCGCAAGGCGATGGAGCGCGTCAGGGCAAATCAGCTCGCGATGAAGCTGTCAGACGCCGAGTGGCAGTGGGACCGGAAGAAGCTGACGTTGTACTTCACGGCTGAGAAGCGGGTGGACTTCCGGAATCTGGTCCGGGAGCTGGCGGCGATGTTCCGCACGCGCATCGAGCTGAAGCAGATCGGGGTCCGGGACGAGGCCCGCCGGCTGGACGGCATCGGGCGGTGTGGGCGCCAGTACTGCTCCAGCTCCTGGCTGCCCGAGCTGCGGCCCGTGAATCTCGGGGTGGCCAAGGATCAGCGGCTGTCGCTGAATCCATCGCAGATCTCGGGGGCGTGTGGGCGGCTGATGTGCTGCCTCCGCTACGAGCACGAGTTCTACGTGCAGCAGCGCAAGCGCTTCCCCAAGGAGGGCAGAGTCGTTCGCACGGCCCGGGGCGAGGAGAAGGTCGTGGCCAACGACATCTTTCGAGAGCGGGTGACACTTCGTGGCGCGGACGGCGAAGTGCGTCTGATCGCGCTCGGCGACCTGCGCGCGGAGATGGCACAGGCATCGGGGGAGGGCGAGATTCCCGTGGCCGACACGCCAGTGTCGACGGAATCGCAGGTGGAGCTCGCGGAGGACGAGCAGCTCGAGGAGGAGATCCCGGTACGCGCCGCGGCACGTAGCGTGGCGCGTCCACCGGCCGCGCGTCATCGCGAACCAACGCGCTCCACCGCGCGCGAGACGCGCCGCCCGGCACGCCCGGAGAGCAGTCGCCGGACTGCTGTGGGAGAATCCATCGCTCCGGCAACGAGCACCGTGGGTTCGGTGCCGGACGTCGGTGCCGCCATGGAGTCCCCGGCCACCATTCTGGCCGGTCCGGAGCCCTCGGCCGACGGGGTGGGCCACGGCAGCAGCGCCGGCTCTCAGGCCGATCAGCGGAAATCCCACAAGCGCCGGGGGCGCCGCGGCGGCCGGCGCAACCGCGCCAGGGAAGGAGGCGGCGGTGACGGCGAGCCGGGCAAGGAGAATTGACGCCAGCCGCAGCCATCCCGACGAGCTTCGGCCGCGATCCCGGAACGCCCGCTCGCTGAAATGCCACCATTCTATCTCACCACCGCCATCGACTACGCCAACGGCGAGCCGCACCTCGGCCACGCCCTGGAGAAGATCGGCGCCGACGCCATCGCGCGGTATCATCGGCTGCGCGGCGATGATGTGCATTTTCTGATGGGGATGGACGAGCACGGACAGAAGGTGAAGCAGGCCGCCGACGAGTGCGGCGTCTCCCCACAGGCATTCGTGGACGACATCGCGGGGAAGTTCGAGGCGATGTGGCGGCGGTTGGAGATCTCGAACGATCAGTTCATCCGGACCACCGATCCCGCGCACAAGCGCGGCGTGCGCGCGCTCATCGAGCAGATCCATCGCGAGCACCCGGACGACTTCTACGAGCAGGCCTACGAGGGCTGGTACTGCGTGGGCTGCGAGCTGTTCAAGCGTGAAAACGAGATCGTCGAGGGCCACTGCGTGTTGCACCCGACGCGCGAGCTCCAGTGGACCCGGGAACGCAACTGGTTCTTCCGGCTGACGCGCTACCAGGGGTTCCTCGAGCAGCTGTTCGCCGAGCGTCCCGAGTTTCTGCGGCCGGACTCGCGGCGCAACGAGATCCTCGCGTTGCTGCAGCAGGGCCTGGAGGACATCTCGATCACCCGGTCGCGGCTCAGCTGGGCGATTCCCTTCCCGTTGCAGTCCGCGGACGGCGAGGAACAGGGCACCTGGGTGTGGTTCGACGCGCTGCCGAACTATCTCACGGCGACGGGTTATCCCGACCGGGGGTTCCACCGCCGCTGGCCGGCGCAGCTGCACGTCATCGGCAAGGACATCACGCGGCTGCACTGTGTGGTGTGGCCGGCCATGCTGCACGCCGCCGGTCTGGCGCTTCCCGAGCACGTGTGGGCACATGGCTTCGTCACGCTGGGGGGCGAACGCTTCAGCAAGTCGGCGGGCGTGAAGCTGGAGCTCTCCGACGCCATCGACCGCTTCGGCCCGGACGCCTTTCGCTACTACCTGCTGCGCGAGGTGCCGTTCGACGCCGACGGGAGCTTCTCCTGGGAGCGCTTCGAACAGATCTACAACGCGGAGCTGGCGAACGCGTGGGGCAACCTCGCCAGCCGCGTCATCTCGATGGTGGAGAAGTACTGCGCGGGAGTGGTGCCCGCTGGGCAGCCTGACGAGCTGGATCGTAGCGACGCGGCGGTGATCGCCGACTATCACGCGTCGATGAACGGCGCGCGCGGCTACCTGCTGCAGGAGGCACTCCGCCACGTGATGGCCAGCGTGAGCCGCGGCAACGAGTACGTGCAGGCGCGGCAGCCCTGGGCGCTCGCCAAGGATCCGTCGCAGCGTCCCGCGCTGGAGCGCGTGCTCGCGTCGCTCGCGCGCACGCTCGCGCGGCAGTGCGTGCTGCTCTTTCCGTTCGTCCCGATGAAGTGCGAAGAACTGTGGCAGCAGCTCGGCGCGCCGGGGCAGCTGGGCGATCAGCGCTTCGATGCCCTGGAGTGGCTGGACAGCCGCGGGTGGCACGTGCGGAAGGGGGCGCCGCTCTTTCCGAAGGAACAGCCCGCCTAGCGATTTTCGCGCCTCACGCGGCGCGATACGCGACAGCGGGGTGGCTCGAGCGAGCCACCCCGCCAGTTCGCTTCGTGAGCCCGTTGCGCGCGATCGCGGCGATTCAGGCCGTGGTGGTGCTGCAGCTCGAGCGCTTGAAGTTGGGGTTGTTCTCCTCGGCCTGCGGGATGGGCGAGTTCACGTCGGTGCCGTACGTGCTCGTCACTCCATACTTCACGTACGCACCGGTCGGAAAAACGGTCTCCGCCGGGCGCTGGTAGTCTCTGATCAGGCGGCGCAGGTCGCCGAGACGGTGGCTGGTGAGATATAGCCAGTAAGCGCGTTCCGAGAAGAGTTGATTCTGCTCTGCCGTGAGCCCCTGGGCCGAAACGTCGGGGAGCGGTGGCAGCGAGCCCGCCGCGTACCCACGTACCGCGAGCACCGAGGGATCGCTGCGCAGCGCGTTCAGCGTCGCGAGCATTCCCGGATAGTCGCCGGCCTTGAGCTGTGCCTCGGCTTCGATCAGCCGGGCCTCGACTCCGTCGGCGATCACCACCTTGCTGTCACGCGCCGGGTACTTGAGCTGCACCCACTGCGGCGTGCCTCCGTCGAAGCCGTTCCCCTTGTTGTTGCTGCGATGACCGCTGATCACCCGCGGATCCTTGGTGGCCTGCGCGGTGTCCCCTTCTGTGAGGAAGGGAAGGCCGTTGCCGCCTTCCTTGTCCGCCACGCCGAAGCGGCCCACGCTGACCGTCACGCCCCACGTGCCGTTGTTCTGCCGGCCGCTGGTGGTGGAGTGCGTGTAGGTATACTGAAAATTCGATGGCACCCCCGCGGTGCCCCCGATTGCCGCCGCAGCCTCGGTGGCCTGGCCCATGTCGAGCAGTGCGCGCGCCTTCACGATGCGGGCGAGCCGAGCCTGCTGTGTGGCATAGGTGGCACTACCCGCGACGTTCGCGCTGGTCGCGATCGTGAGCGCGCTGTCCGCCTTCTGCACGGCAACCTGCAGCAGTTGCGTCGTGCTGAGCGGCACGCCGTAGGTGATCTCCTGGGTGGCAGGATCCATGCTGCTGATCGGCACCGCGCCGCAGTAGTTCTCGGCGAAGATGATGTAGGTCAGCGCGCTCAGGTTGAGCGACTCGGACAATCCCGCACTCGTGGGCGCGAACTTGAGAAAACCGGCCGTCGCCCGGTCGGCGGACGCGCGTGCCTGAGACGTGGCGTAGAAGATGTCCCGGAGCGAGCCGTTGTTCTGAAAGTTCTGGCGGCGCTCGTCCACCTCGATCCGGGTAGGAAAGGTCTCGGTATTGATCAGCTCATCGGCCAGCTGGCCGGACAGCGTGATCTGATTGAAGTCCCCTCCACCGTTGTAGGCCACGCCGAAGTCACCGATGGCACCGTCCAGCAGTGCGGGAAGCGATGCGGAGTCGGAGACAGACTCGGGGCGGGCGACGTCGATGTCGGTCACCTTCAGGATGTCGCTCGGATGACAGGCCGCGAGCGCGCCGATGCAGGCCAGCACCAGCAGCCGTCGCACCGGAGCGTCCGCGAACCCTCGGATGGCAGTCGAAGCGCTATTCATCGCGTTGGTCGGTTCGAAGTGTGAGGGCATGGCTCAGAACGTCACCGACAAGCGCGCGGTGTACACGCGCAGCGGCGGCTCCGTGAGGAAGTCGGACGTGTTGAAGTTCGAGTTCGGCGTGGAGTTCACCTCGGGATCGAAGCCGGAGTAGTTCGTCCACGTGTGCAGGTTGCGTCCGGCGAGCGTGAGCCGCAGGGAGCTCACGCGGGCGTATCGCGCCCAGTCGGTCGGCGCGGTGAGGGTGACGGCCACCTCGCGCAGCTTGGTGAACGTGGCATCCTCGACGTATCCCGCGTCCGTCCCCGCCAGCTGGCCGATGTTGCGCGCCTGCTCCCAGAGCGGAGCACTCCTGTCGTAGGCTTCCTGACAGTTGCTGAAGTTGCAGCGGAAGCGGCTGGTGAGGTTGTACAGCTTGTAACCGCCCTTGTGGTCGAGCAGCGCCGTCACTTCCGCATACCGGAAGAGCGTGAGGTGCGGCGAGAGCGACCATTGCCGGCGGGGAAAGGGATTCCCGAGATACACCACCGTGTCGGTCGTGGTCAGCTCGTTCGCGGCGATGATGCCGTCGCCGTTCGCGTCCGCGTACGTGTAACCGCGGTCCCAGTAGCCCCCCAGCGGGTAGCCCGTACGGTGCTGCTGCTTGCCGAGCACGATCGGCGGCACGTCCTGGCCGGTCGGCAGCTTGCCGAGCGTGATCAGCTTGTTGCTGTTGGTCGTGTACGTGCCGTTCAGGTCGAACTTCAGGTCGCGCATGTCCAGGATGTGCGAGTTCAACCCGAGCTCGAGGCCCGCATTCGCCGATGAGCCCAGGTTGGCGAACTGCGTCCGGGTGAGGCCGAGCGAGGGCGGGAGCGGCCGCGCGATGAGCAGATCGTTCGTGCGCTTATTGTAGTAGGTCGCTTCGAGACCAAGGCGCGACGTGAACATCTGCAGATCGAAGCCGCCCTCGAATTCGCGCGAGACCTCCGGCCGGAGGTTCGGGTTGCCCGTTCCGCCCACCTGGATGCCCGGCTGGTCGGCGCCGTTCACCGTCACCGTCTGCACGTCGAAGTACGTGATGGCATCACGGAAATTTGGCCGCTGGCCAGACTTGCCGTACGCGGTGCGGAGGCGTAGCGAGGAGATGGCGTCGAAGTGTGGGAAGAACGGCTCCTCGCTGGCCACCCACGAGAGGCTCGCCGCGGGATAGGTGATCCAACCGAAGTTCGCGCCGAAGGCACTGTTGTTGTCGGTGCGCACAGCGCCGGTGAGGAACAGTCGGTCGCGCCAGCCGAACTCCTGCTGCAGCAGGCCGCCGATCGTGCGATTGTCGGTGTTCGTCTCGCCTACCGAGAAGCGGGCGGACGTCCCCTGGAGCGAACCGGTGCCCGCGAGCAGCTTGGCGCCGAACGCCTGCGTGCCGGCCACCTGCTCCTCGTTGTACTGCACTCCCGCCGTGGTGCTGGAGTGCAGGGCGGGGGTGAGGTCGAACGTCCCGGTGCCGCTGGCGTTGGCCGTGTACTGCCATTCCTGTGTCGTGTTCGCCGTGCGCTGGCCGTCAGGCAGGGAGCCGAAGAACACCGTGTTCGGCGGCACCGTCTGGTCGTTCCGCCGATTGTAGAAGTCGACGCCCCCGGTCACGACACCGGAGAACCAGGTGAGGGGCGTCCAGTTCAGGTTCGTCGAGCCGATAAATCGCTCCACGTTTTCGCGCCAGTCGATGGCGTAGATCTCCTGCGGCGTCTGTCCCGCGAGGTAGCCGCGGCTCCCGGTGCCTGCAGGCGGCGGCGGATCGTCGAACGCGAAGCCGAGGAGGCCGCTGCCCAGGATGCCGAGGATGTTGTTGTCGTTCTGCGGGAAGGCCAGGCGGCTGGCAACGTAGTTGGTGGACACCTGCGCGTTGAGGGTCCTCGCGAGCTGACCATTCACGTTTGCACGAATGCTGGTGCGCCGGAAATGGTTGGGCGCGAAGACGCCCTTGTTCTGGTCCAGGTCTCCCGAGAGGAAGTACGTCGCGGCGTCGCCACCACCACTCACGCTCACCCCCCCGGACGCGACCCTGCCGGTGACGAACGGACTGGCGTCCACCAGCGGGTTGAAGCTCACCAGCGAATCGGCGAACGGTGTGCAGCCGCCGGTGACTTCCGCGTTGAGGGTGCACCCGGTGGTCCGCTTGCCCGCCCGCGTGATGCCGATCCGCGCATAGTTCGCCGGATAATCATAGACGTCCTTCTGCGAACCGCCCTCGCCGTACGCCGTCCAGCGGGTGCCGCCGGAGTGGCCGCGCTTCGTGCGGATCTGGATGACACCATTCGCCGCCGCGGTGCCGTACAGTGCCGAGGCGGCCGGACCCTTGAGGATCTCCATCGACTCGATGTCGTCCGGATTCAGATCGTTCAGCCGCTGCGGGACCTGGCCGCCGACGCCGATTCTCCCCACATCGTCGAAGTCGTTGCTCACCCGCACGCCGTCGATGATGATCAGCGGCTCGTTGGAGAGCGACACCGAGTTCGCGCCGCGAATCCGGATGCGCGCAGCCTGGCCCGCCGTACCGCCGGCAAAGCTCACGTTGACGCCAGGCGCCTGGCCCGCCAGCACGTCTGCCACGGTGGTGGAAACGGCCAGCTGCTGCGGCGCGGGCTGCACGGTGCTCACCGCGTTTCCGGTCTCGCGCTTTCGCTGGCTCTCCCCTGTGGCCGTCACCAACACCTGATCGATCGTGACCGCCGTCTGGCCCAGATCGAAGTCCAGCGTCGCCTCGGCGCCCGCCGTGACCGTCACCGGCCGGGTGATGGCACCGTAGCCCAGCCGCGTCACGCGCACGTTGTACGTGCCCGGAGCGACATTCGCGATGCGATAGCGCCCCTGTTCGTTCGTGCGGGCGCCCAGCTGGCTGCCGACGATCACGACGCTGGCATCCGCGATCGGCGTGCCCGCAGCGCGGTCGGTCACGCGTCCCACGATCGCGCTCTGTTGCGCGCTCGCTGCCGTCGGCAGCACGACCCAAGCGACGACGGCCGGAAGCATCCGGCTGAAAAATGTCCTCATTACGTGTCCTCCTTGCACCAAGAGTTGGCCCATTGGCCGTGTGGATGGAGGGGAAGGGGCGGGTGCCCGGGAGTCACTCGTGGCACCGCTGAGCCGTCTCATCGACCGTACAACCCTGTGCATCACCGCGCAGTCACACTCTAATCACTTCCCGACATGAATGCGTGAAGCCCGCGCCAGGATCCCGGCGCGGGCTTCTCTTTTCTTTCGTCGGCGTCCTTCGGAGAGCCGTTCAGGCCCCCCGGTCGATGCACTGCGAGAAGTTGGGGTTGTTCAACTCGTCCAGCGGCACCGGGAAGTTCACATCAGCGCCGTACAGCCCTCCGCCGCCTCCCTTCGTATAGGCGCCAGTGGGAAACACGCTTTCCGGCAGCCGGCCGTACTGCCGCACGAGTCGGCGAAGATCGCCCAGGCGGTGCGAGGTGAGCCAGAGCCAGTACGCGCGCTCCTTGAATAGTTGATTCACCCGGGCGTCAGGCGTCCCCGCATCGTTGAGCGGTGCGAGCCCCGCCACACCGGCACTGGAGCGCAGCGTGTTCAGGATGTCCAGCGCGCCGGGCGCATCGCTCGCCTGGAGCGCCGCCTCCGCCTCGATCAATCGCGCCTCGATCCCGCTGGCCGCCACCACGTTGGCGGCCCGCGAGGGATACTTGAGCTGCAGGTACATCGGCGAGCCGTCGAAGCCGCGCGCGGGTTCGCCGTTCTGTCCTGAGCCCAGCTTCTCCGGCACCCGTGGGTCCGCATCGGAACGATACGGCAGCCCGTTGGTCCCCTCCACGTCTGCCACGCTCATGCGCGGATCCAGGAAGGTGAGGCTGTAGATGCCGTTGTTCTCGCGTATCGTGTTCGCGGAGTGCTCGAACTGGAACACGAAATTCGTCGGCACCGCAGCCACCGCGCTCGCTGCCTGGGCGAACTGTCCCAGGTCCAGCAGCGCGCGTCCGCGGAGCACCGCGGCGAAACTGGCCTGCGTCGCGATGCCCGGCGTCGTGGCGGGCACCGACTGCAGCACGGCCGCGGCGGAATCGGCCACGGCCGCCGCCCAGACGAGCATCGTGTCCCGCGCGAGCGGCTTGCCGAAGAGCGACGCGCCGTCGTCCGTCAGCTTGCTGAACGGCACGCCCGAACAGTAGTTCTCGGCGGCCAGCAGGATCGCGAGCGCTTCCAGATTGTACGCCTCCGCCCGACCCACCGTCGCGGGATCCAGCCGCGCATAAGCCTCTTGTGCCCGCACCGCCGACGCGTAGCCGCGCAGCAGCGCGCGGAAGATGGCCGTGTTGGTGGGGTTGGTCGGCGTGATGCCGCGCTGATCGAACTCCTGGCGCGACGGATAGGTATCCGCCAGCAGCATCTCGTCGGTGAACTCGGCGCTCGCCGTGATCTGGGTGTCGCCGTTCCCGCTGAAGGCGCTCTGCACGTCGCCCACCGCGCCGGCCAGCAGGACGGGGAGCGCGGCCCTGGTCTGCACCGAGCCAGGATTGGCGATGTCGATGTCGTCCACCTGGAGCAGGTCGGGCGTGTGACATGCGGCGGCGCCGAGGGCCAGCGCGAGCGCCGCCGCGGCGCGACGGGCGCCGGCCGCGGGACGCGAAAGGTTCATCATTGTCGTATGCATGCTCAGAAGGTCAGGTTCACGCGGGTCAGCAGCGTGCGGACGGGGGGCTGCGCCAGATAGTCCACCTGGCTGAAGCTGCCGAATGTGCCGACGGTGGCGCTGTTCACCTCGGGATCGAAGCCGCTGTACCGCGTCCACGTGTGCAGGTTGCGGCCGGCCAGGGTGAGGCTCAGGACATCCAGCCGGAGCCGCGCGGCGAGGTGGCGCGGCGCCTGGAGCGTCACCGCCAGCTCGCGCAGCTTCACGAAGCTGGCGTCCTCGATGTAACCCGCGGCGGTGCCCATCCGGCTCGCCGTGGCGTTGGCCTGGTCGCCGAGCGGCGCGCTGGCGTCGTTCACCTCGCGGCAGTCGCCCACGCCGTTGCAGCGGAACTCGCGCGTGTAGTTGTACTGGCGGAACCCGCCGCGGTAGTCCAGCAGCGCCGAGATGCGCAGGTTCTGATAGAGCGTGAGCGCGCCCGTGAGGGCGCCCTCGCGCGTGGGCAGCGGGCTGCCCAGGTACTGCTCGCTGTCGGAGAGCACCACCTCGCACGCCGGGCCGCCGGCAATCTGCGGGTTGGCGACCCCGCCGTGCGCGGGGCAGTTCACGCGGCTGATGATGCCGTCGCCGTTCAGGTCGCGGTAGCTGAGGATCTTCCGGGCGAAGAACGCGCCCAGCGGGTAGCCGGTGTGATACTGCTGCGGGCCGAAGAGGATCGGCAGCGTGTCCGCGCCGAGCGCCAGCAGCGTGTTGTGATTGGTGGCGTAGGTCAGCGTGGCCGAGAAGCTGGCCGGCCCGCGCCGGAACACGTCCGCGTTCACCCGGGCCTCGAGGCCCGAGTTGCGCACGCGGCCCAGGTTCGCGAAGCGGTCCGTGGTCGCGCCGAGCGAGGGGGCGAGGATCTGCCGGACGAGTGCATCGGTGGTGGTCTTGTGATAGTACGTGAGCTCCGCGCCCGCGCGGCCGCCCAGGAAGTTCGACTCGAGGCCGCTCTCCCATTCGGTGGAGCGCTCGGGGCGCAGGTCGGCATTGCCGGTGCCGCCCAGCGTGATGCCCGTCTGCTCGGCGCCGCTCATCCGGATGGGCGCGGAGGCAAAGAAGCTCTGCGCCTGCCGGAAGCCGGGCCGCTGGCCCGACTGGCCATACGCGGCGCGTAGCCGCAGCTGCTCCAGCCACGCGTAGTGAGGCATGAACGGCTCGTCCGTCACCACCCACGAGAGACTCGCCGCGGGATAGTAGATGTAGCCCGCATCCGCGCCGAAGGTGCTGCCCTGGTCGCCGCGCAGCGATGCGGTGAGAAAGAGCCGGTCGCGCCACGCCAGCTTCTCCTGGCCGAAGATGCCCAGCGTGACGATCTCCTGATTGGACTCGCCGACGGCGAAGAGCGCGCTCGCGCCGCTCAACGACTCGGTGCCCGGCAGGATCTGCTGCCCGTAGGCGGAGATCCAGTGCAGCTCCTCGCGCACGTACTGGCCGCTGAACGAGGTGGCGGACTGCAGACCGTCGCGCGGCTGGAAGGTGGCGGTGGCAGTCCCCTGCAGGCTGTACGTGGGCAGCGTGCGGCGCTGCGCGTACTTGAACCCCTGCGCGAAGGTGGGCCCGAGCTGCGGCAGCACGTTGGGCGGCACGAAGCGGACGTCGTTCTGCTGCACGACGTCCACTCCGGCCTGGCCGAGGGCGCGCAGCCAGGGGAGCGGCTGCCAGTTGGTGTTCATCCCCGACGTGAAGTGATCGGCGTCGGATTCCATCTGCTGCGCCCACAGCGCCGTGGCCGGCGTGTTGGCGTTGAAGTAGCCGCGGCTGGAGGAATCGCCCGCCGCCGCGCAGCCGGGCATGCTGGTCCACGTGGAGGGATTGCAGTCGTAGGCCTTCCCCAGCAAGCCGGCGCCAATGGGCCCGAACGCGGAGTTGTCATTGAAGGTGAGCCCCGTGCGCGACGACATGTATCCGGTGGTGATGCTGGCGTCGAGGTTCGGCGCGAGCTCTGCCCGCACGTTGGCACGGATGTCGGCGCGCACGAGGTCGTTGGGGTCGTAGACCCCCTGCTCGCGCTCCACGCTGCCGGACAGATAGTACGTCGCCACGTCCGCGCCCCCGGCGGCGTTCATCCCGTACACACCGCGGTAGCCCTGGCGGAAGGGCGTGGCATCGGGATTCTCCAGCGGCTGGTAGCGGTACATCGAATCCGGCACCGCCGTGCACGCGCCCAGCACCACATTCTCCGTGACGCAGCGGCTCACGCGCACCGTGGGGGCCGCGACGAGGCGTCCGATCTGTGACCAGTTGTCGGGGTAGCGCGTGACGTCGTTGAGCGTGCCGTACTCGCCGAAGCTGTTCCAGCGCGTGCGCCCGGCGCGGCCGCGCTTGGTGGTCACCTGGATCACGCCGCTCGCGGCCGCCGTGCCGTACAGCGCCGACGCTGCCGGCCCCTTGATGATCTCGATGGTCTCGATGTCCTCGGGATTCAGATCATCGAAGCGCGACGTGGTCTGGCCGGCCAGCGAGAAGGCGAGGCTCGCCGTCTGGTTGTTCACGCGCACGCCGTCCACGATCAGCAGCGGATCGTTGGACAGATTGATGCTGTTGGATCCGCGAATACGAATGCGCGACCCCATCCCCGTGGAGCCGGTGGAGCTGAGCACGGACACGCCGGGGGTGCGCGCGGCGAGCACCGTCGAGAGGTTCGCCACCGACGCGGGATTCAGCTGCGACGTGTCGATGGTGCCGATGGAGATCCCGCTCTCGCGCCGCCGCTCGGTCTCGCCCGTGGCCGTGACCATCATCTGATCCAGCGTGATCGCGACGGGAGACAGCGCGAAGTCCGCGGTCGTGGTGGCGCCCGCCGCCACGGTGAGCACGCGCGACTCCGCGCCGTAGCCCAGCCGTACGGCACGCAGGGTGATCGCGCCCGGGGTGACGATCGTCAGGCGGTAGCGGCCATCCTCGCCGGTGCGCACGCTCGCGGTCGCGCCCGCGACCACGATCTGGACGTCCGCGAGCGCGCGCTGGCTGCCGCCGTCCACCACGCGGCCGCTCA
>DATEPM010000082.1:0-5668 GCA_035273185.1 Gemmatimonadaceae bacterium | reverse complement strand
ATGCCGTGGACCGGGCGCTCGTGCAGCGCGCCCACCGCATGGCGCCCGCCCTCGCCACCGCGCGCGCGGCGGCGCTCTCCCAGCGTCCCGAGCTCGGCGCCCTCACGCCCCTGGAGCGCGAGGTGGAGCAGCTCGTGCGGGCGCAGCTGGAGCACCGCACGATGCCTGACGAGGCGGCCCCATCACCCTCGCCGGCGGAATCTCTCCGGTGGGCCCGGGCAACCGCGGCACGGCTCCTCGCCGCTGCGGGCGGCGGCGGCTACCGCGGCATCGCGCCCGTGCTGCCCTGGGGCACCGTCATCCCCGCGGCCGCGGGTGCGGAAGCCGCTGCCATCGTGGAGCACATGCCCGAGTGGTATCACGCCGGGATGTCCGAGATCCTCGGCGTCGAATCGCGCGGCACCGGCCGTGGGAAGGATCTCTCCGATGACATCGGCGAGGGCGGGACGCCGCGCGCCGATGCCGCAGAGCGGGCGCAGCCCGAGCAGGGAGAGGGGTCGCCCGAAGGATCCGGGGCGGAGGCGCCCGCGCGCGAGCGGCAGGAGGCGAGCTCACAGGAACCTCCCGCCGGCCTCACGAACGCCGTGGGCGGCGCCGCCACGGGACGCACGAGTACCGGCGCCGCCGCGGCCGAAGCGCCCGGTGGCGCCGGGATCGCGACGTACCCGGAGTGGGATTGCTATGCCCGCCGGTACCGGCGCGACGCCGTGATCGTGCACGCCGGCGTCCCCGCGGAGGGAGACGAGTCGTGGGCGCGCCGCGAGCTCCTGTCGCACGGCGCGCTGGTGCGGCGCGTGCGCGAGCGCTTCGACCGCCTGCGCGCGCGGCGCACGCGACTGCGCCAGCAGCGCGACGGTGACGAGCTGGATCTCGCGGCCGTGGTGAGCTCGTACGTGGACCGTCGCGTCGGCCACGCGGTGGACGACCGGCTGTATGTCGCCGTGCGGCCGGCGCGCCGCGGGCTGGCGATCGCCCTGCTGGTGGACGTGAGCGGATCCACCGAGGCGCCGCTGGAGGACGGCCAGCGGGTGATCGACGTCGAGCGCACCGCCCTCCTGCTGGCGAGCGAGGCCCTGGACGCGCTGGGCGACCGCTATGCGGTGCTGGCGTTCTCGGGACGCGGCGCCGCGAACGTGCGCCTGACGACCGTGAAGGCATTCGAGGAAATGAATGGCGACGCGGTGCGCCACCGCACTCCTGGCGCGGGAGCCCGCCGGCCACCGGCTGCTGCTGCTCCTCTCCGACGGCCAACCCAACGACGTGAACGAGTACCAGGGCGAGTACGCGGTGGAGGACTCGCGCCAGGCCGTGCTCGACGCACGCGCCGCCGGCGTGTACCCCTTCTGCCTCACGGTGGACCGCGAGGCGCCCGAGTACGCCGGCCGCATCTTCGGCGCCGCCGGCCACACCATCCTCCGCCGGCCGGCACACCTGCCCCTGGCGCTGGTGCAGGTGGTCAAGCAGTTGCTCGGATCCTAAAAGAGCGGGAACTGCGAAAGGGGCGGAAACTCCGAAACGAGCGGAAACTCCGAAACGAGCGGGAACTGTGAAAGGGGCGGGAACTGTGAAAGGGGCGGAAACTGCGAGAGGAGCGGAGAGCGTTTCGGAGCCCCCGCTCTTTTCGAAGTGCCCGCACCTTTCGGAGTTCCCGCCCTATTCGGAGTTCCCGCCCTATTCGGAGTTCCCGTCCTATTCGGAGTTCCCGCCCTATTCGGAGTTCCCGCCCTTCTCGGAGTCTCCGCCCTTCTGGCTCATCAATCGATAGTCGCGTGCGCGAGGTTGTCCACCACCTCACGCGCGCCGCGCGCGTGGGCGCAGTGGGCGCAGCAGTAGAACGTGCCGTTCGCCTCGATGCCGTGGCCGATGATCCGGCAGCCACAATGGCTGCAGATGGGGGCCAGCTTCTGGATCGCACACTCGAAGCTGTCGAAGGTGTGCGAGACGCCGGCGGTGATCACCTGGAACGCGAGGTAGTACTCGTTGCCGCACACTTCACATGTGGCCATATGCCCTCCTGTACGGGCGCGAGCACGCGAATATCGAGCCCGCCGGCCCCGCGCCCCGCGCCCCGCCCCCGGCCCTCAGCAGCGCAACGAGGGCAGCACGAGTTTCCGCTCGTTTCGGAGTTTCCGCCCCTTTCGCAGTTCCCGCTCTTTTAGGATCCCAGCAACTGCTTCACCACCTGATTCGGAGATGTGCGCGACGCGGAGCGGTCTCTGGCGCCGTACCGCGCTGGGGCGTAGGCTCAGGCCATGAGTTTCGTGGAGCGCCGCGGCTTCGAGCGCATCGAGTACACGCAGGGTGACCGGGAGCGGCCGGTGTTCGCGCTGGACGATCATGCCTTTCCGGTGGCCGACTGCGCAGAGCGCGGTCTGCGGTACCTGCCGGAGCCATTGGCCGAGCTGCCGTCGCCGGGGAGCGAGATTCGCGGTGTCGTGCGCTTTCCCGGCGGACGCGAAGCGTTCATCGAGGGCGTGGTGGTGCGTGCGGAGCGCTCGGGCGTCGGCGTGCACTTCACCGAGCACTGGATCGACAAGGAAGTGATCGAGAGCGAGCGCCGCCGCCTGCGCGGACCGGAATCCTACGCCGGCTGACTTCCGGCCGCGGCGGCCGGCGCCTGACGAGCGCCGCCGAGCCTCAGAGCACGATGAGGCCGCGCCGGGCGCCGGTCATCACGGCTTCGGCGCGCGTGGAGGCGTGCAGCTTCGCGAACACCGACGCCACGTGGTACTTCACGGTGTGGCTGGAGATGCCGAGGCGTGCCGCGATCTGCTTGTTCGCCAGCCCCTCGCCGATCATCCGCAGCACCTCGCGCTCGCGCGGGGTGAGCTCGCTGCTCGCGCCGTCGAGGGCGCCGGCATCTGCCGCGGCGCCATCCAGCGGCGCGAGCTCGAGTGATGCCGGCAGCTCGGCGCCGAGCAGCTCGTCGAACCAGGCTGACGGGAGCGAGGCCAGCCCCACTGAAACGGCGTGCACCGCGGCGAGAATCTCCGCGGCGCCGGCGGTGCGCGGCAGCAAGGCGCGGATGCCCCTCCGCAGGGCGCCGGCCATCCGGCTGCTGGTCGGGGCATCCACCAGGGCGACGACGGCGGGCGGGGTGCTGGCCCGGCCGCCCACGCTGCTCGCACCGAAGTCGCCCAGGCGGCCCACGTCGCTCCTGTGCTCCCCATGCTCGATGCCGGGTAGCTCCGCGAAGGGCAGGTGCAACTCCGAGAGAGCATCATCGCCAGCGACGGGATCGGCGATCTCGAGCAGCACGACGTCCGGCTCGTAGCGCTCCACCTCCTGCGCGAGGGTCGCGCCCGGGTCGCCGCCCACCACAGCGAATGCGGGATCGCGGGCCATGATGGCCTCGAGCCCCGCGCGCGTGACCGGCGATGCAGCCGAAACGAGCACGGCGACGTGCCTCTCAGGCGCCCACACGCTCATCCGCGAAGTCTACTTCCCCGCGCACGAAGTCCTGCACCAGGTGGGAGGGGATGGCGATCCCCAGCCCATTCACGATCATACTGTTGATGCCGACCACAGCGCCGTCGAGCGTGGCCAGAGGGCCACCGGAGTTTCCGGGGGCGAGGCGCAGATCGGCGCGAAGCCACGGGTCGTCATCGCCGCGCACCCCATGCACGATGCCCAGCGCCAGCGCGTCGTGGATGCCCAGCGGATGGCCGAACGCGGCGACCAACTGGCCCACGCGAAGGACGCGGGCGTCGCCGATGCGGGCCGGCTGTAAGGCGCCGGTGCTCTCCTCCAGCGCGAGCAGCGCGAGGTCGCGCCGCGGATCGCGGGCCACGAGCCGGGCCTCGAAGGCCCGGCCGTCTGCCAGCTCGACGATGGGCCACCGGCCGCGCGCTCCGGGAACGACATGGGCGTTCGTCACCACCAGTCCGGATGCCGACCAGACCACGCCGGCGCCGATGCCGCTGAACGAGCCGCGGCCGCGGGTGTGGACGCGCGCGGTCACGGGCCGCAGGCTGTCGGCGAGCTCCGCGAGCTCGGCCGAGCAGCGTGCGGCAGTGGCGCCGAGCGCGGTGGCGAGGGGTCCTGCAAGCGATGCAGCCATCGTCGTCACCGCCGCGGCCTGGAGCGTTCGGCCGGCCGTTCGCCAACCTGGAGATCGATGCTGCGCCGCTCGCCGCCTCGGACGATGCTGAGCGGCAGGCTGGTGCCCACGCGGTCGGATCCCAGGAACTCGGCAACCTCCCCGGGCTCGGTGACGCGATGGGAATCGATCTCCACCAGCAGATCGCCAACCAGGAGCCCAGCCCGATCGGCGGGGCTGCCAGGTTCCACGGACATCAGGAGCACCGCGCGAGCGCCGCCGTCTTCGCCCTCCTGGGCCGCGAGCCCCACCCGCTCCGAAAGGGCCCGGCCGAGCCGCACCGGCTGCATCGCGATCCCCAGATACCCGCGGGGGACGCGGCCTCCGGAGAGCAGCGCGGAGGCCACGCGCTCCACGGTCGCGACGGGGATAGTGAGGGGCATGCCGCGCGCGATGGCGGAGCAGTTGACGCCAGCGAGGCGCCCCTGCGCGTCCACCAAGGCGCCACCGGAGAAGCCATCGTAGATGGACAGGTCCAGCCGCACGAAGTGGTCGATCTCCCCGCCGCTCCAGGTGCGCCACTTCCCGCCGACGGCGCTGACGATGCCCAATGAGGCGCTCACGCCGTCCGTGCCAGGCCGGCCGACGGCGAGCACGACACTGCCCACCCGCAGGTCGTCCGCTGGCGCGAGCTCCGGCACGCTAACGGTGTCCGGCGCGAGGCGGGCCGCAGACGGCTCTTCCAGGCGGAGGATGGCGAGGTCGGTGCCGCTGTCGCGCCCCGCGAGCTGAGCGCGGCCGCGGCTGCCGTCGGGAAGGGTGATGGGGATGTCCTGCTCCCGGCGAATGGTGTGGCTGGTGGCGACGATGAGGCCATCGCGCCAGTAGATGCCACTCGCCGCGATGCGGGGTCGGGCGTGGATGGCGACGATGCTCCGGGCCGCGCGATCGACGGCAGCCGCGAGATCGTCAGAGAGGGATGTCAGCATGATCCGGACTGGGAAGGGAGTGGGGAGTAGGGACTGGGACTCGGGTATGGCGTGCGCCCATCTCACCCAAGGATTGCCGATGGATGGCACCGGGGGCATCGGACGTTCGGGCGGGGGCGCACCCGGGCGGTCGGGCGGGATGCCCGGGTGCCGAGCGCGGCTGTTACGGGCGTGGCGGCCCGAACGTCTGCTGGATGAGAGTCGCTTGGCTGCCGGCCCTGATGTCGGGGTCGCCATCCCCCGGGCGTTCGCGTTTGCCGTGCCCCTCACCCGCGCGGCCGGACGCCCATCATCCTCCAGCTGGACCGGCGTGCAGACGCCGGAGAGGTACACATGCCGATCTTCATCGCTCTCGCGGTCGCAGCGGTCGTCGGACTCACGATGCGCGAGAACCAGGTTCTGAAGGAAGAGCAAGCCGTTCGCGAGCGCGCCGCCGCGCGCACCATCGCCGCCTCGGATCCGAACTGCCAGGCGGAGCTCAGAACCGCCCAGAACGACAGCGTCCGCGCGGTGATCGTGCAGAGCTGCGTGGACCACGCGGTGGCCAGCCGCAAGCAGTAATCTCAGAAGGGCGGGAACTGCGAGAGGGGCGGGAACTGCGAAGAGAGCGGGAGCTGCGAAAAGAGCGGGACCTGCGAAA
>DATEPM010000081.1:0-23619 GCA_035273185.1 Gemmatimonadaceae bacterium | reverse complement strand
TGCCACACCGGCACCAGCGCGTGTGCGCCGCCGGCGGTCGCACGGCGCGCGCGTGTACGAAAGTCATCGAAGCTCATTGGTCCAGCCGCGGGCGCGGGCGGCGCGGGCGTTGCCTGCACCTGGTGCGCCGACGAGATTCAGCGATCATGCTACGCGGAATTCGCGTGAAGGTGGCGAAGGGACGGCGCGCCGCCGGCGTCGCCGCGGCGGCCGCGCTGCTGCTGAGTGTGGCGTCCATCCGTGCGGCGCGCGCACAGACGACGTGGAACGATGCGCGCACGCGCGCGCTCGTCGAGCGTGCCGTGGATCTGCGAGCGCGGCAGCTCGCCGACACGGGACTCATCGACTACCGCGCCGACGCGCACGGCTATCTGACCTTCCTCGCTCAGGTGGGGCAGGGGTTCACGGAGCCGCCCAGGATCGTGAAGGCCGACGAGCTCGCGCTGGAAGTCTACTGGCGGGCGCCCAACCTGAGCAAGCAGCGCATCATCGGCCGGCGCGACACGCTGCTGCTGCCCACGGACATCGCGTACCATCGCGATCACCTGGGCATCATCCAGAACAACTTCCCGAGCTTCATTCGCCTGGGCGAGGGGGACGAGGTTCGTGACGTGCCTCACCCGCTATCCCCGCTGGGGCTCAGGGAGTACGACTTCGCCATCAGCGACAGCCTCGGCATCCAGCTGCCGGGCAGGACGATCCAGGTGTACCAGGTGAAGGTGCGGCCGAAGGACGATCGCTTGCCGCGCGTGATCGGGGCCGTGTACATCGATCAGAGCGAGGCGCAGGTGGTGCGCGTGGCGTTCAGCTTCACGCGCGCCGCCTTCATCGACAAGGAGCTCGAGGATCTCTCCATCGTGCTCGAGAACGGGCTCGTGGGAACGCGCTTCTGGCTGCCGCGGCGCCAGGAAATCGAGATCCGCCGCACGGGCAGCTGGCTGGACTACCCCGTGCGCGGCATCATCCGCGGCCGGTGGGAGATCTCGAACTACCGCATCAACGAGGGCGTGCCACCCTCGATCTTCAACGGCCCGGAGATCGTGCAGGCGCCCCCGGCCGAGCAGAAGGCGTACCGATGGGCCACCCGCAGACTGCTCGATTCTCTGCCGCCCGACGTTCGCGCGGTGAGCGATGCCGACGTGCAGCGTGTCCAGGCGGAAGCACGCGCGCTGGTGCGCGAACAGGCGCTGCAGCGCGCGCGGACGCTGGCGCTCTCGGCGCGCAGCGCGTCCGACTTCGTGCGGGTGGATCGCGTGGAGGGGCTCGCGCTGGGGGCCGGTCTCACCCAGCGCATCGGCGGGGGCATGTCGGCGAGCGGCCGCGTGCGCTACGGCATCGACGATCGTGTCGCGAAGTGGCAGGGGCAGCTGCAGTGGGAGAGCGGCGCCGGCGCATCGGCGCGCGGCTACGTGCTGCGGGATTTTCGCGACGTCGCCGACGTCCCGGAGCGCTCCGGGATGCTGAACAGTCTCGCGTCCCAGGAGTTCGGCAGCGACGCCACCGACCCGTACGGGGTAGTGGGGGGTGGCATCGGCGTCGCGCTCGCACGCCCGGGGCGCATCGCCTGGCGAGCGGACGCGAGCTACGAGCGCGCCAGCGCGCTCGGCGTGCACTCGCAATCCGTAGCTGGCGACTTCCGCCCGACCGTCGCTGCCCGCGGCCGCGACTACGTCCGCCTGGCGCTGCGTGCAGAGCGCCCGGCGTCGCTCTGGTTCCTGGGCACGGAGCTCGATGCGAGGCTGGAGCTGCGCGGCATGCAATCGGTGGGTGTGCACGCGTCGTGTCCTCTGGGAGCGTCGGGGTGTTTCCCGGACGCGAGCTTCAGCAGCGCGCGATTTGCCATCGATGCGGATCTCGAGCGTCCCATCGGTACGCAGCGCCTGGTGCTGCGCACGGTGGCGGCAGCGGTGGGCGGGCGAGGCGACCGCATTCCGCCGCAGGAGCTGGTGTATTTCGGCGGCCCGGTCACCGCCCCCGGCTACGATCTGCACGAGCTGGTGGCGCGTGCGGCGGTGAGCCAGCGGGTGGAGTGGCGCACGCGCGTGCCCTTCGTCGCGATCCCGCTCGGCCGATTCGGCCGGATTCCCGCCTCCGCGACGTTCGCGCCTTACGCGAGCATCGTGCTGCTGCGGCCGCCCTCCGCGGGGCAGCCCGTCTGGACCGCTCCCTATGGCGCGCCGCGCGTCGCCGGAGGCTACCCGTCACTCGGGGCGGGACTGCTGACGTTCTACGATCTGGTGCGCTTCGACGTCGCCCGCGGTCTGCGCGACGGCCGCTGGCGCTTCAACGTGGACGTGAGCGCAGCGTTCTGGGACGTACTTTGATGTAGGGCGTGGGGCGTGGGGCAGGGGGACGGTGCTGGGGAACCCCTCTGCCCTCCGCCGCCCGATCCACGTTGAGCGTGGATTTGAACCGGGCCGCAGGCTGATGGTGCTGGTGCCGCCGGCACTGCCGGTAGGTTGTCGCCATGCCGACTACCACCGCAGCGCTGCGCCGCATCGCGCCTGCCGAGCGCTGGCTCGCACGGACGCTGGAGCCGCTCCTCGGGATGGATCGCATCTCCGAAGCCGCCGGCAATGGCGCGAGTCTCTGGCGCGCCGTGCTGGATCAGGGGCTGCTCGGCGAGTCCGAGCTGGTGGAGGCAGTGTGCGTGCGCTGGCACCTTGCGCGCGCCGATCTCTCGAGCGTGAGCGCGCGGGCGCTGGAGCTGGTGCCGGAGCGGTGGGCCCGGCAATTCAACGTGCTTCCGCTGGCAGCCGGAGATCACGTCCTCGATGTCGCCACCGGAAATCCGTGCGATCTGGAATGTGAGCGAACGCTGGCGTTCGCCGCCGGGCGCGCGGTTCGCTTCGCCGTCGCGCCGCCGGACGCCATCGCGGCCCGCCTCGACGACGTCTATCGCAGCGAGGCCGACCGGGATGCCGGAGCCGCCGCCGTGGCGCGCGAACCGGAGCGCATGGTCGACGTGCAGCTGCTCGCGCCCGGCGGCGACCTCACGGCCGACGCGATGCCCGACAGCGAGGATGCGGAGGCGGTGACGCGTCTGGTGGACGAGCTGCTCGGAGAGGGAATCGCATCGCGCGCCAGTGACATCCATATCGAGCCGGAGGAGCAGGGGATCGCGGTACGCCACCGTATCGACGGCGTGATGCGCCTGGTGCGGCGGCTGCCGCGTGCCGCGGCGGCCGCGCTCGTGTCCCGCATAAAGATCGTCTCGAGTCTCGACATCGCCGATCGGCTGCGACCGCAGGACGGGCGCGCCCGGGTCGCCGTGAATGGTGTTGCCGTGGACCTGCGCATTTCCACGCTGCCGGCGTCGCATGGCGAGAAGGTGGTGATCCGCGTGCTGGACAGCCGTGCCAGCGTGATGACGCTCGATGCCATGGGCTTTGCTGCGTCGGAGCAGGAGCGCATCGAGCGTCTGCTGCAGGCGCGCGAGGGGCTCATCCTCGTGACGGGGCCCACCGGGTCCGGGAAAACGACCACGCTGTATGCCGCGCTGCGCGCTCTCAAGCAGCGCGGCGTGAACATCGTCACCGTCGAGGACCCCATCGAGTACCGGCTGCCGGGCATCGTGCAGGTGCAGGTGCGGGAGCGCGCCGGGCTCACCTTCGCGGCGGCGCTGCGGTCGATCATGCGGCAGGATCCCGACGTACTCCTCATCGGTGAGATTCGCGATCGCGAAACCGCCGAGATCGCGATCCAGGCGTCGCTCACGGGGCACCTGGTGCTCTCCACCCTGCACACCAACGATGCCGCAAGTGCCGTCACACGTCTCATCGACATCGGCGTGGCGCCGTACAAGATCGCGACCGCCGTGAAGGGGGTCATCGCACAACGGCTCGTGCGACGGCTATGCGCGAAGTGCCGCCGTCGCGCCGGTGCTCACAGCATACCGCCGATCGCGCTGGCGGTGGGGGAGGCTGCTCACGGCCATGCGAGCCACGCCGACCTCGACGAACGATTCGAAAGGGTGGGGTGTCCAGCCTGCGGCGGCACCGGATATCTCGGCCGCGTCGCCATCGTCGAGGTGCTGCTCGGGTCGGCGGAGTTCGAGCGATGCGTTGCCGCGGGTCAGCCAGCGGAGCGCATCGCCGAGGCCGCGCGGCGCGAGGGGATGAGCTCTCTCTGGACTTCGGGGGTCGCTCGCGTGCGCGCGGGCGACACCACCGCCGCCGAGCTGCGGCGCGTCGCCACTCCCGATGCCGCCCCCGGCGAGTCGCCGATCGGCCCGCGCGATGCTGGCCTCAGCGCGCGCATGGTCATGGACTCGGGCGCGGCGATCCGCTATCTCCCACCACCACCGACCGCCCTGTCATCGCCATCGAATTCCACGGAGCCGCGCGTGGCCGAAGTTCGAATCGCCAGTGTCGACGTCTACGTCGTGCACGCCGGGTCAGATGGCTGGCGCGTGCTCGTGCTGCAGCGCGCGCCGGACACGCGCTGCCCCGCGTCGTGGGAGGCGGTGCACGGCCACATCGAGCCGGGCGAGGAGCCCGAGGATGCGGCGGCCCGCGAGGTTCGCGAGGAGACGGGTCTCGAGATCACGAAGCTCTACAGCATCACGGTGCAGCCCTTCTACGTGCTCCGGTCGCACGTGGTGCACCTCGCCGTGGTGTTCGCCGCGTTCGTGGCCGACATGTCGGCCCTGACGCTCGGCCCCGAGCACCAGCGTGGGGAGTGGCTTCCGGTCCCCGACGCGCTGGAGCGATTTCACTGGCCGCGCGAACGCGAGGCCCTGCGGGAGATCGTGCATCTCCTGCACACCGGCGATGCCGGCCCGGTAGAGGACGTGCTTCGCGTGGAGCTTTGATCGGGCAGGGGCCGGAGGTCGGGGTGCGGGGAAGGAGCACGTCGCTACGCCGTATTCTCGTTCCCTATTCCCCACCGATCTTCGTTTGTGTGGCGCCGGCCGCGCATTGGCCGGCCACAATGACGAAGCGTATACGGATGCGGCGGATGAACTACCCGGATGCTGCGAATTGCTCTGGGTGGCGGAACGGGTCCTCTCGCGACGAGCCGTGAATGAATTTTGGGACGGCACACCCGCGGAGCTCTACTCTCGCGCACGCCTCTCCTGGCCCGTAGGAGCTGCACGAGGCCTTCACCAAAGATTCATCCGGGCTCGTCGCGATCGGAGCTGTCTCGCTACTTGGAGCGATCCGCACCATCTGATGGCATCCGCCTCATGCGTCACCCCTTCGTCTTTGTGGCCAGTCCGAGCCATCGTCATCGGGCCCAGCGCGATGTCTCGGAATTTCTGTGAAGAGCCTAGGTCCGCATCAAGGACTGCGCCGCTGCTCGCTCGTGCCGAGAATGGTGCGGACTTCGGGGGCATTGGGCTTCACGCGTACGCTCTTCGCGGGGATGCCGACGTACACGTGATAGGGGCGGACGTCCTTGGTGGCGACGGCCATGGCGCCGATCATTCCCTGCTCCCGGACGTGCACGCCGGCCAGGACGGTCGCGTGGTAGGTGATGCGCACGCCGTCGTCGAGCACGGTCCGCGCGTTGGTCACGTCGCGCTGCTCCACGATGCTGTGGGTATGGCTGTAGACGTTTGCGTAATCGCTGATGGAGACCCTGTTGCCGAGGACGATCCCGCCGCGGTCGTCGAGCAGCACGTGGCGGTGAACCACGACGTCGTCGCCCACTTCCATGTTGTAGCCGAACGAGAACTCCACGTGCTGAAAGCACTTGAAGTTCTCCCCGCAGCGCCGGAAGATGTGCCGGGCGAGCAGCCGGCGCAGCTCGACGCCCAGCCACACGTTCTGGCCACCGGCCGGGCTGCGGTCGAAGGAGTACCACAGCCAGAGCAGGGGCTTCACGGGCTGAAACTTCGCCTCGTCGCAGTCGCCGTAGTACTCCGGCTCGAGCGTCACGTTGCGCGGGTCCATCGCGGCGAGCGCCAGGCGCGTGGCCCGCGGCAGCCGCTCGTCCTGCAGCGCCGTTTCCCAGTTGGCGGCGTACTCGGGGAAGCAGAGCTGCACCAGGGTTCGACGGCAGAGCAGATCGCGGTCGCAATCGGGCGCGGTTAGGAGGTCGGCCAGCTCAGCGAGCCAGTCCCGCGCGATGGAGGAGACGCCGCGTTCCGGAACGGACCGAAGGGGCAGGTAGGCCATGGATGGGGAATCGGGAATGGGGAGCGGGAATGGCGGCGTGCGGCGCTGCGGTTCGGCCAACGAGGGCGATCTACGCGTCGACCAGGGAGACGATCGCGGCGGCCAGCTCGTCGCGTCCCTCACCGGTGACGGAGCTGAAGGGAATCACCTGATCCTCATCCAGCGCGAGCTCCCGCGCGATGGCGGCGACGCGCTCCACGGCTCTCGCGCGGGTGAGCTTGTCGATCTTGGTGAGCACGATGATCGTGGGAATGCCGAGCTCCGCGAGAAAGCCGAGCATCTGCAGATCATCATCGGTGGGCTCGTGCCGGACATCCAGCAGCTGCACGATCCCGCGGAGCTGGGTACTGGTCCGCAGAAATCGCTCGATGAGCGGCTTCCACGCGGCACGCCGCTCTCTGGAGATGCGCGCGTAGCCGTAACCGGGGAGGTCCACCAGCACGAAGCGATCGTTGACCCGGAAGAAGTTGATCTCGCGCGTGCGGCCCGGCGTGTTGCTCACGCGCGCGAAACGCTTCCGGCGCACGAGGCGGTTGAGCAACGACGACTTGCCGACGTTGGAGCGGCCCGCGAAGGCGATCTCCGGCAGCGCGTGCTCGGGGCGCCAGCCGTCCGCGGTGGCCATCGGTCCGAGGAACTCCAGACTCCGAATGACCAGTGGGTCGGGGGCGGCAGGCGACGAGGGCTCGCCCGGCGACGCGTCGGGCATCAGTGCGTGACGAACCCCGGCGTCGGCCTGTCGATGGGCCGGCCGCCCGCGGGCGTGCCCGCCTCCGCGCGAGCGCGCGCCTCGGCACGCGGCTCCAGCGCAATCCGCAGCACGTCGTCCATGGTCTTGACCGGATGGAAGCTCACCGACGTGCGCACCTCGTCCGGCAGCTCCTCCAGATCGCGGGCGTTCTGCTGCGGGATGATCACGTGTGCCAGGCGGTTGCGGTGCGCGGCCACGGCCTTCTCCTTGAGGCCGCCGATGGGGAGCACGCGTCCGCGCAGCGTGATCTCGCCGGTCATCGCGACGTCCCCGCGCACGGGGCTGCCGGTGAGTGCGCTGACGATCGCCGTCGCGATGGCGATGCCCGCGGAGGGGCCATCCTTCGGCGTGGCACCGGCCGGAATGTGCACGTGCAGATCGCGGGTCCGATGGAAATCACGGTCGATCTGCAGCAGCTCTGCGCGGGCGCGCGCGTAGCTCAGCGCCGCGCTCGCGGACTCCTTCATCACGTCGCCGAGCGTGCCCGTGAGCTGGAGCTTGCCGCGTCCGTTGACGACGCTCACCTCGATCTCCAGCACCTCCCCGCCGGCGCTGGTGTACGCGAGCCCCGTGGCCACCCCCACCTTGCTCTCCAGGGTGAGCTCCGAGGGATCGTACGGCGCCGTGCCGAGGAGGGCGGGGAGGTCGCTCACGCTGACGTGATCGGCTGGCTCACCCCGAAAATCGGCGCTCGTGGATTGCAACGGCGACGGGGACGCCAGCGCACTACCGGCCGCTTCGATGCCGGGTGCCCGACTCCCGAGTGCCGACTCCCGAGCCACGACGGCCGATTCGGCCGCTCGCCGCGCCAGCTTGCGCGACACGCGCGCGATGCGCCGCTCCAGCTCGCGCACGCCGGCCTCGCGGGTGTAGCCGTGCACGATGGCGGGGATCACGTCCGGGTCCAGGCCCACCGCCGCCGGGTCCAGCCCGTGGGCCCGCAGCTGCTTGGGGACGAGAAAGTGCCGCGCGATGGCGTACTTCTCCTGATCGAGATATCCAGAAAGTCTGATGATCTCCATCCGGTCGCGGAGCGGCTCCGGGATCTTCGGCAGGTAGTTGGCGGTGGTGAGAAAGAGTACCTGGGAGAGGTCGTAGTCCACCTCCAGGTAGTGGTCGTTGAACGCGCGGTTCTGCTCGGGGTCCAGCACCTCCAGCAGCGCCGCCGAGGGATCGCCGCGGTAGTCCTGGCCAAGCTTGTCCACCTCGTCCAGCAGGATGACGGGGTTGGTCACCTCGGCGCGGCGCATCGCCTGGAGCACGCGGCCGGGCATGGAGCCGATGTAGGTGCGCCGGTGCCCGCGAATCTCCGCCTCGTCGCGCACGCCGCCCAGCGACATGCGGACGAACCGGCGCCCCAGGGCACGCGCGATGGAGCGTCCCAGCGACGTCTTGCCCACGCCGGGAGGCCCCACGAGGCAGAGGATGGGACCTTCCAGGTGGCCCACCAGCGAGAGCACGCCGATGTAGTCGAGGATCCGGTCCTTCACCTCCTCCAGCCCGTGATGATCCTCGTCCAGCACCCGGCGGGCATGCGCGACATCGAGCACGTCGTCGCTGCGCTCGGTCCAGGGCAGGGCGAGAATCCAGTCGAGAAAGTTGCGCGCGACGGTGGACTCGGGTGACAGCGGCGGGATGCGCCGCAGCTTGCGCAGCTCACGCGTGGCGCGCGCGTGCACCGCCTCCGGCAATCGCTTGGCCTCGATCTGCGCCTGCAGCCCGTCGACATCGTCGCCGTCATCCGCGCCGCCGAGCTCGCGGTGGATGGCCTTGAGCTGCTCCTGCAGGTAGAACTCGCGCTGGTTCTGAAAGAGCGACCCGCGCACGTCCTCGTCGATCTTGCGCTCCAGGCGCAGCAGATCGATCTCGGCGCCGAGCACGTCGCCCAGGCGCTGCAGCAGCTCGCGGAGGGAGCCGGTATCCAGCAGCCCCTGGCGCACCTCCACGCGAACCGCCAGGTGGGCGGCGATCGCGTACGCCTGGCGCGCGGCGCTGTCGGCGGCCTGGACGAGCGCCACCACCTCGGAGGGAATGCGCCGGTGCAGCGAGACGTATTCCTCGAACTGCTCCACCACGCGCCGCGCGAGCGCCTCCACCTGCGCGGCATCCTCGGGTGACCCCAGCTCGGGGATGGGGACCACCTGCGCGCGCAGGTGTCCCGCCGTCGGGACGTACCGGGCGACGCGGACCCGGGCGAGCCCCTCGATCAGGACCTTGACTGTTCCGTTAGGCGCGTGGGAGAGCTGCAGGATGCGGCCCACCACGCCCACGCGGTACATGTCGGCCGCGGAGGGTTCCTCGGTGTCGCCGCTGCGCTGGGTGACGAGGAGCACGCACCGGTCCTCGCCCGCCGCGCCCTCGATGGCCGCCAGCGACCCCGCCCGTCCCACCAGCAGCGGCATGACGACGTACGGGAAGACGACCACGTCCCGCAGCGGAAGGGTCGGCAGGCGCTCGCCGACGACGAACTGGTCGGCGTCGCGGAGGAGAGTGGGCATGCGCCCCTCAGGCTTCCTTCTTCTTCCGCTGCGGCGAGATCTCGAGCAGGGGCGCGGTGCCGTTGACGACGCTGGCCTCGGTGAGCTTGACCTCCTCCACGTCCTCGCGTGTCGGCAGGTCGAACATCACGTCGGTGAGAATCTCTTCGACGATGGCGCGCAGGCCGCGCGCGCCGGTGCCGCGCTTCAACGCCTTCTGGGCAATGGCGCGGAGTGCGCTCTCCTCGAAGGTGAGCTTCACTTCCTCGAGCTCGAAGAGCTTGGTGTACTGCTTGGTGAGGGCGTTCTTGGGCTCCTTGAGGATGCGCACCAGCGCCTCCTCGTCCAGCCCCTCGAGCGCGACCATCACTGGCAGCCGGCCGACGAGCTCCGGGATCAGCCCGTAGCGCAGCAGATCGTCGGGCTCCACCTCGGCGAAGGGATTCTTCTTCTTCTCCGCGCCGCTGACCGCATCGGTGCTGGAGAAGCCGATCTGGCGGCGGCCGGTGCGCGCCTCGATGATCTTCTCCAGGCCGTCGAACGCGCCGCCGCAGATGAAGAGGATGTCCTTGGTGTTGATCTGGATGTATTCCTGCTGCGGATGCTTCCGGCCGCCCTGCGGCGGAACGGAGGCGACCGTGCCTTCCAGGATCTTGAGCAGCGCCTGCTGCACGCCCTCGCCGGAGACGTCGCGCGTGATGCTCGGGTTCTCCGACTTGCGCGCGATCTTGTCGATCTCGTCGATGTAGACGATGCCGCGCTCGCACTCGGCCACGTTGAAGTCCCCCGCCTGGAGCAGTCGGACGAGGATGTTCTCCACGTCCTCACCGACGTACCCGGCCTCGGTGAGCGTGGTGGCATCGGCGATGGTGAAGGGGACGTCGAGGATCCGCGCGAGGGTCTGCGCGAGGAGCGTCTTGCCCACGCCCGTCGGGCCGATGAGCATGATGTTGGACTTGTCCAGCTCCACCTCGTCGTCGCGAACCGAGGAGGAGTTGATGCGCTTGTAGTGGTTGTACACCGCCACCGCGAGCGCCTTCTTCGCGCGCTCCTGCCCGATCACGTACTGATCGAGCACGTCCTTGATCTCCTGCGGCGTGGGGACCTGGGTGATCGCTTCGGCGACCTCGCGCTCCTCGTCCTCCGCGAGAATCTCGTTGCAGAGGGCGATGCACTCGTTGCAGATGTAGACCGAGGGCCCGGAGATGAACTTCCGGACCGAGTCCTTGGACTTCCCGCAGAACGAGCAGCGCAGATGTTTGTCGTGCGACATGACGAATCACTCAACGGATGACGCAGGTGCCACGGATCGGCGCGCGTGCGCCGGTGCGGCGGGACACCCACTGCGCGGTTTCGCGCCGCCGGCAGGGCGGCGCGACGGCGAAGGGCCGGCGGAAGGTGCTAGAGAATACAGAGCGGTGCAGCAGACGGTCAAGCGTACAGAATACAACGACGGATGCCGACGAGGCCGGAGCAACCTGAGAGACGAGTGACGCTCGTGAACGTTTTCACGAGCCTCAGCGCACGCCCGCGGTGGCAACCGCCGCCGCGGCGATCACCTTGTCGTCCACGATCTCGCCGCGATGCGAGATCACGTGGTCCACGATCCCGTAGTCCTTGGCCTCGTTGGCCGACATGAATCGGTCACGGTCCACGTCGCGCTCGATCTGCTCCAGCGGCCGGCCCGTGTGCTTCGACATCAGCTCGTTCATCTTGCCGCGAAGATACAGGATCTCCTTCGCCTGAATCTCGATGTCCGCCGCCGTGCCCTGCGCGCCGCCCGAGGGCTGGTGAATCATGATGCGCGAGTGCGGCAGCGCGTGACGCTTGCCCTTGCGGCCCGCCGCGAGCAGGAACGCTCCCATGCTCGCCGCCAGGCCCATACAGATGGTGTTGACCGGCGACTTGAGGTACTGGATGGTGTCGTAGATGGCCAGCCCCGCGGACACGCTCCCCCCCGGGGAATTGATGTAGACGTGAATGTCGCGCTCGGGGTTGTCCGCCTCGAGAAAGAGCAGCTGCGCGATGATGATGTTCGCGACATCGTCGTTCACCGGCGTGCCGAGGAAGACGATGCGGTCCATCAGCAGGCGCGAGAAGATGTCGTAGCTGCGCTCGCCACGGCTGGACCGCTCGATGACGTAGGGGGGATAGATCGTGGCCATGCTCAATGCTCGCTTCTCCAACGGTTGCAGACTGATGCAACGCGGCTGACCGGCGCGGGCGCGCCGTCAGGCGTTCGCAGCGACCTCGTTCCGCTCCACGAGCCAGCGGAACACCTTGTCCTCGGTGATGCCGTGCTCGATCTCCTTCAGCCGCCCTGCCTTCTGCAGCGTGGCGTATACCTGCCCGGGCTCGCTCTTGCGCTTCGCCGCCAGCTCGGCCACCCGGTCGTCCACGTCGGACTCGGTGGCCGCCAGCCCCTCGCGCTCGGCAATGGCATCGATGATCAGATCGCGACGCACCTGGCGTTGTGCAATGGGCAGGAACTCCGCGCTGAAACGTTCGCGGTCCTCCTCCGGCACCTGATACATCTGGATGTAGCCATCGATGAGCTGGTTCACCCAGCTCGGCGGCACGGCGAACGGGTTGGCACTGGCGATCTCGTCCAGCAGTTGCTGGCGTACGCCAGCCTCGGCGTCACGCCTGGCGTGCTCTTCCAGATCGGTGCGCACGCTGGCCGTGAGCGCGGCCAGCGACTCGAAGTCGCCCACGGCACGCGCGAAGTCATCATCCAGCGCGGGGAGCGACTTGCGCTTGACGTCCTCCAGGGTGACGCGCACTGGCTTGCCCTTACCGCGCTGGGACTCGTCCGGGAAGTCGTCGGGCCAGCGGACGTCGCGCTCGGCTGTTTCGCCCGGCCGCAACTCCATGGCCAGCTCCTCGATGCCCGGAATGGCCTGCCCGCTGCCGAGGACGATCCGGTATTCCTTGCCCTGGGGCATGCTGCCGTTCTCTTCGGCCGTGGCGAGCTGCATCGTGACCATGTCGCCCGGAAGCGGCTTTTCCTGTACCGGCGTCCATGTGGCCTGCTGCTCCCGGATCTGCTCGATCTGCTCGCGGACCTGCTCGTCGGTAACCTGCGTCGCGGGGCGCACCACCCGGAACCCCTGGGTGCGCGCGAGCTCGACGTCGGGGCGCACCTCCAGATGCAGCTCGAAGGTGAGGGGCTCGCCCTCGGTGAACTTGAGGTCGTGCACGTGCGGCTGCGAGGCGACCTTGAGCTTCTCGCGATCCATGACCTCCTGGAACGCCTCCTGGACCAGGGTCTCGATCACCTGCTGCCGGATGGCGTCCTTGAACCGGCGCTTGATGAGCTGCGGCGGGGCCTTGCCCGGCCGGAAGCCGGGCAGCCGCACGCTGGATGCATAACGGCGCGCGGTGCGGTCCTCGGCATCCCGAACGGCCTCGACGGGCACCTGCACCTCGAGGAGGCGCTCCACGCCATCGCTCTTCTTCGTGGTGATCTGGATGTCCATGACACGAAATCTAACGGGGACAGCAACAAAAAAGCCTGTCCACCATCCTGCGATGGTCCTGACAGGCTGTATGCAGATGCGGGAGCCGGGACTCGAACCCGGAAGCCTCGCGGCGCTGGATCCTAAGTCCAGTGCGTCTGCCAGTTCCGCCACTCCCGCGGATCCAACCGCAACGTGCAACGCCAGCTCGCATCCCGGGCAGCACGCGCCGCGTGCGCGTGCTGCCCGGGCCGGTATGTGAACGACGTTACTGCGCCTTGAGCGTCACGGCCCGCGTGGCGCCCCCGGGAGCGGTGTTGAGCACCATCAGCGTGATGAGATCGCCGGACTTCAGCTTCGAGACGATGTCCTGGAAGTCACTCACGGACCTGATGTCCTTCTTCACCGGGTACAGCACGCGAACGATCACGTCCGCGCCCTCCTGCAGCTCCGAGTATGCCGGACCGGCCGCGTTCACGTCGGTCACGAGCAGCCCGCTGCGATAGGCCGCATCGACGTTGCGCTGCTCGGCCACTGCCGGCGGCAGCGGCTGCACCGAGATACCCAGACGCTCATAGCTGCGCGACGCGGCGTTCGCGGTGGGGGATGCCGAGCCCGCCTGGTCGCGCGATGCCACGTCGGTGCTCTCGTCGGCCGGGGGCGCGCCGAGCTTCACCGCGAGCGACTTCTTCTCCCCGAAGCGCATGACGTCGATCGTCACGGTCTGGCCGGGCTTGTAGCGCCGGATCTCGCGCTGCAGGCTGCTGACACGGTCGATCGGCGTGCCGTTGACGGCGATGATGATGTCGCCCACCTCGAGCCCCGCCTTCTTCGCCGGACTGTTGTCGGGATCCGGATCGAACCCGCTGACCTTCGCGCCGCGGATCTCCTTGAGCCCCGCCACCTGCGCGTCGTTGGGTTCCACCTCGTTGATGTTGATGCCCAGCACGGCGCGCTGCACCTTGCCGTACTGGATGATGTCGTCCATCACCTGCTTCGCGAGTGTGATGGGGATGGCGAACCCGTAGCCGGCGTAGTAGCCGGTGTTGCTGGCGATGGCGCTGTTGATCCCGATCACCTCGCCGCGGATGTTCACGAGCGGCCCACCGGAGTTCCCCGGGTTGATGGCGGCGTCGGTCTGGATGTAGTCCTGAATCGCGTAGCGCTCGCGCGCCAGCCCGAGCAGCGTGCGGCCGCGTGCGCTGACGATCCCCGCCGTGACCGTGAAGTCCAGGCCGAGCGGGTTGCCGATGGCCAGCACCCATTGTCCGACCTTCGCGTTCACATCGTCGCCCAACGAGACCGTGGGCAGGTCGCTGGCGTCGACCTTGATCACCGCCACGTCGGTCGTGGGATCGCGGCCGATCACCTTCGCCGTGAAGGTGCGATTGTCCAGCAGTTGCACGGTGACGCGGTCGGCGTCCGCCACCACGTGATTGTTCGTCAGGATGTACCCGTCCTTCGAGACGATGAAGCCCGAGCCGCTGGCTTCACTGGGCTGGTCGGCGGGCGGCATGTCGAACTGCCGGAAGAACTGCTCGATGCCGTCCGGCTGGCGCTGGCCTCGCAGGCGGCTGTTCGGCCGCGTGCGCGCGAAGCGTTCGGTGTGGATGGAGACCACCGCGGGCGTCACGTGATCCGCGACTGCCTCGAAGGCATTCTGGGTCTCCGCCAGGGTCTGTACCTGCGCGGCGCTGGGTTTGGGCGGCAGCTTGGTCTGTGCCCAGCCGTACCGCGTCAGGTCGAATCCCGACGCGAAGAGCAGTCCGCAAACGAAGGCCACGGCTACCGCGGCGAGCAGCCGGGCACGGGGGAGCTTGCTGGTCATACGGATCCCTTCCACATCGAGGTTGGCACTGAGTTGCCCTCAGCAATATGCCATGCGGGATAGGCAATAGGGGATAGGGAATAGGGACTGGACCCAGCCCCCATTCCCCACCCCCCATCTCCCTTATCCCTTACTTCTTGCTTTCGTCCACGATCTCGTAATCGGCTTCGACGACGTCTTCCGGGCGGCCACCCTGGCCGGGAGCGCCGGTGCCGGTGGGGCCGGCCTGCTCGCCGCCGGGGGTGCCGCCGGGGGCACCCTGCGACTGCGCGTAGAACGTCTGCCCCGCCTCGCTGAAGGTGCGCGAGAGCTCCTCCTGCGCCGAGCGAATCTCGTTCAGGTCATCGCCGCGCAGGGCCTTGCGCGACCGCTCGACCGACGCCTCCAGCTTGGACTTCACGTCGGCCGGGAGCTTGTCGCCCCACTCCTTCATGTTCTTTTCCACCTCGTAGGTCATGCTGTCGAGGCGGTTGCGTGTGTCGATCTCCTCGCGCCGCTTCTTGTCCTCGGCCGCATGCGCCTCGGCATCCTTCACCATCCGGTCGATGTCCTTGTCGTTCAGTCCACTGGATGCCTCGATGCGGATCTTCTGCTCCTTGCCGGTGGCCTTGTCCTTGGCCGAGACGTGCAGGATGCCGTTCGCGTCGATGTCGAACGTCACCTCCACCTGCGGCATGCCGCGCGGAGCGGGTGGAATGCCCGTGAGCTGGAACTTGCCGATGGTGCGGTTGTCGCGGGCCATCTCGCGCTCGCCCTGCAGCACGTGAATCTCGACCGTGGTCTGGTTGTCGTCCGCCGTGGAGAAGGTCTCGCTCTTCTTGGTCGGGATGGTGGTGTTTCGCGGGATGAGCACCGTGGTCACGCCGCCCAGCGTCTCGATACCGAGCGAGAGGGGGGTGACGTCGAGCAGCAGTACGTCCTTCTGCTCTCCCGTGAGCACCGCGCCCTGGATCGCCGCGCCGATCGCCACGACCTCGTCCGGGTTCACACCCTTGTGCGGCTCCTTCTTGAAGAAGTCCTTCACGATCTGCTGCACCTTGGGGATGCGCGTGGAGCCGCCGACGAGAATCACCTCGTCGATCTCCTCCGGCTTCATGCTCGCGTCTCGCAGCGCCTGCTGCATCGGCGGGATGGTGCGTTGCACCAGATCATCCACCAGCTGCTCGAACTTCGCCCTCGTGAGCGAGTAGTTCAGGTGCTTGGGACCCGTCTGATCGGCCGTGATGAAGGGCAGATTGATGTCCGTGGACATCGTCGTGGACAGCTCCATCTTGGCTTTTTCGGCGGCCTCCTTCAGCCGCTGGAGTGCCATCGGATCCTTGGACAGGTCGATCCCCTGGTCGCGCTTGAACTCGCCGACGATCCAGTCGATGACGCGCTGGTCGAAATCGTCGCCGCCCAGATGTGTGTCGCCATTGGTGGCCTTCACCTCGAACTGGCGCGTCCCCTCCACGTCATACAGCTCCAGGACGGAGATGTCGTAGGTGCCGCCGCCGAGATCGAACACCGCCACCTTCTCGTCCTTGCCCTTCTTGTCCAGGCCGTAGGCGAGGGCCGCGGCCGTGGGCTCGTTGATGATGCGGAGCACGTCCAGCCCGGAGATCTTGCCGGCATCTTTGGTGGCCTGGCGTTGCGAGTCGTTGAAGTACGCAGGCACGGTGACCACGGCCTTGCTCACCGACTGGCCCAGGTAGTCCTCGGCGGTCTGCTTCATCTTCTGAAGGATCATCGCCGAGATCTCGGGGGGGGAGTAGCGCTTGCCCTGCACCTCGACGGTGGCGAGGTCGTTCTGCCCCGACACCACCTTGTACGGGACGCGTTTGATCTCGTCCTGGACCTCGCCCATCTTGCGGCCCATGAAGCGCTTGATGGAGAAGACCGTGTTTTGCGGGTTGGTGACCGCCTGACGCTTGGCGACCTGGCCGACGAGACGCTCGCCGTCCTTGGTGAAGCCGACGACGGATGGCGTGGTCCGGCCGCCTTCGGCGTTGGGAATCACCACGGGATCCCCACCCTCCATGACGGCGACCACCGAGTTGGTCGTACCCAGGTCGATGCCGATGACTTTGTCCGCCATTGCTCCCTCGAAAAAGAAGTCGGGCAGGGACTGTGCACCCTTATGTAAGCGCGCCCTGAATACGCCCCGCCGGTTGTCGGCCGGCTACAAGGCAAGTCGGGGACCCGGCAATTGCGCCACATTGGCAGCGCGCCTTCCCATCTCGACCAGGCTCACGGTGACAGACTGACATGATTCCCATCAGCGACGAGAATCCCACCCTGCACACGCCGATCATGACCTGGATCATCCTCGGCGCCATGTTCGCGGTGTGGTTCGCGGTGCAGGGGGCGGGGCTCGATCCATATCGGCTGGCGATGAGCGTCTGCGACTACGGCATGGTGCCTGGCGAGCTCACGCATCGGGCACCGCTGGGCCAGGCCATTCCGCTGGGACGCGGACTCGTGTGCGTGGTGGACAATTCGGCGGTCAACCTGCTGACGCCCATCACCTCCATGTTCCTGCATGGGAGCTGGGGGCACATTCTCGGGAACGCGCTCTTCTTCTGGGTGTTCGGGAACAACATCGAGGACAGCATGGGCCCGGGCCGCTTCCTCGCGTTCTACCTCATCTGTGGGATGGTGGCGGCCGCGGCGCAGGTGCTGGTCACACCGGCCTCGCCGGTGCCCACCGTCGGCGCGTCGGGCGCGATCTCGGGCATCCTTGGCGCGTATCTCGTGCTGTACCCGCGTGTACGCGTGCACATGTTCTTCTTCATTTTCATCCTGCCCGTGCGCGCGTGGATCGTGCTGCTCTACTGGTTCGGCGTGCAGGTGCTGACCGGATTGCCGCAGCTCTCGCCGATGCGCCCCGACATCTCGGGAGGGGTGGCGGTATGGGCGCACGTGGGCGGCTTCCTTGCGGGCGTGGTGCTCATCAAACTGTTCGAGAACCGCCAGCTCGTCGCCGAACGGGATGCCATCCGCCACGCGGAGCATCCCTGGACGAGTTAGCCGGCACCGTCGGTCGCCCTTTGCCCCGCCTGCCGGTCCCGGTATCTTCCGGCGTCGATTCCCCGGAGTCTCATGCTGCGTCGCCTCATCCCTCGCGACGAGAAGTTCTTCGACCTGTTCGACCAGCTGTCCGCCCACCTCACGGCCACCGCGCGCATGCTGGGGGAGCTCTTCGGCGACCCGGCGCACGTCGCGGAGCACGTGCACGCGATCAAGGAGGTGGAGCACAAGGCGGACGTGCTCACCGCGAGCATCAGCCAGCGCATCGACAAGAGTTTCGTGACGCCGATCGACCGCGAGGACATCCACATGCTCGCGTCGCGGCTGGACGACGTGATCGATCTCGTGGACGGCACGGCCCGGCGCTTCGAGATGCTCCACATCACGCAGACGAAGCAGCCCGCGCAGGAGCTCGCCCGGGTGCTGGTCCAGGCGGCGGAGCACATTCAGGGCGGGGTGTCCTCCATCCGGAAGCCGAAGGTGGTCACGGAACAGGTGGCCGACATCAAGCGGCTGGAAGAGGAGGGGGATGCCATCTATCACGAGGCCGTGGGCGCGCTGTTCGCCGGTAATCCGGACCCGCTGGACGTCATGAAATGGAAGGAGATGTACGACACCCTCGAGGGCGCGATCGACAGCTGCATGGGGGTGGCGCAGGCGATCCAGAGCATCTCGCTGAAGAACGCGTGATGGACCGTCGCACGTGATCGGCTACGTCCTCGCGATCATCGTCATCGCCTTCATCTTCGATTTCAGCAACGGGTTCCACGATTCGGCGAACTCCATCGCCACGGTCGTGGGCACGCGCGTGCTCAGCCCCGTAGCGGCCGTGGTGTGGGCGGCCGCGTTCAACTTCGCCGCGGCGTTCACGGTGGGAACGGCCGTGGCCAGCACGATCGGCAAGGGGATGATCGATGTCGCCTTCGTCGACGCCAACGTGGTGCTCGGCGGCTTGTTAGGCGCCATCGCGTGGAACCTGATCACCTGGCTCTTCGGGCTGCCTTCCAGCTCCTCGCATGCCCTCATCGGCGGCTACGCCGGGGCGGCGGTGGCGAAGGCGGGCTTCGCTGCCATCATCTGGGGAGCGAAGTGGATTCAGACGCTGGAGTTCATCGTGCTCTCGCCCGTGATCGGCATGCTGGCGGGCTACGCGTTGATGGTGGGCGTGTACTGGATCTTCCAGCGGGTATCGCCGCGGCGGGTGGACCGCGTCTTCCGCGTGGTGCAGCTCGGGAGCTCGGCGCTCTTCTCGTACTCGCACGGGGCCAACGACGCGCAGAAGACGATGGGCATCATCGCCGGCCTCCTGGTCGCGACCCGCGCGAACTTTGCGGCGGAGACCGGCCTCCTGCACCACCTGTACCTGCCGACCGCCGATCGCATTCCGATCTGGGTGGAGATCGGCGCGTACCTCGCCATCTCGCTGGGCACGCTCTTCGGCGGCTGGCGCATCGTCCACACGATGGGGTCGCGCATCACCCGGCTGCGCCCCGTGGGCGGCTTCTGCGCGGAGACCGGCGGCGCGTTCGCGATCCTCTTCGCCACCCACCTGGGCATCCCGGTGAGCACCACGCACACGATCACTGGCGCGATCGTCGGCGTCGGCGCGACGAACCGGCTGTCCGCCGTGCGCTGGGGGATCGCGGGGCGCATCGTCTGGGCCTGGGTGCTGACGATCCCCGCCGCCTTCATGATGGCGGCGCTCTGCTACTGGGTGCTGAGCGCGTTCATCCGATTGTAGCCGCGTCGCGCGCGCGTTTGGCGGAGAGCCGGTTCTGGATCCGGGCGACGATCATCTCGATGGCCACCTGATTGTGGCCGCCGCGCGGCACGATCACGTCGGCGTAGCGCTTGGCGGGCTCCACGAACTGGAGGTGCATCGGCTGCACGGTGGACACGTACTGCTCGAGGATCTCCTCGAGGGGCCGGCCGCGGCGCGCCATGTCGCGCCGGATGCGGCGAATGAGCCGGATGTCGGCATCCGCATCCACGAATACCTTGACGTCGCACCGGTCGCGCACGCGCGCGTCAGCGAAGAGCAGGATCCCGTCCACCACCACCACCTCGGCCGGCGGGATGATCACGGTGCGCGGGCTGCGGGTGTGGCCCACAAAGTCGTATACCGGCTTCTCGATAGCCTCGCCCGCGGCCATCCGCGTGAGCTGCGCCACCAGCAGCTCCCAGTCGAACGCGTCGGGGTGGTCCCAGTTGATGCGCCGGCGCTCCGCCAGCGGCAGGTGGACGAAGTTCCGGTAGTACGCGTCCATGTCGATGAAGGCCACCGAGGCGGCGCCGAGCGCCTGCGCGACGTTGCGCGCGACCGTCGATTTCCCCGAGCCGGAGCCGCCGGCGATGCCGATGATCAGGGGCCTCATCGCCCGAAGAATACACTGCCACCACTCCCGCCGCGCGGCTACCTTGTCGCCATGAGTTGCTCCCGCTTCCTGGCGGCCGTGCGGCGGGCGTTCACCCACCGCGCGACCGGCATCCTGCTGCTGCTGGCTGCGGGGTGCACGAGGGCCGCGATGCCGGCGAGCTCCCCGGGGCCCAGCGCCGCGCCCGCCGCCGCGGTGGACCTCGTGGTGGCCGCGACGACGGACGTCCACGGGCGGCTGCGCGGCTGGGACTACTACGCCGATGCGCCGGACCCGGTGCGCGGCCTCACGCGCGCGGCCACGATCGTCGACTCGCTGCGCCTGGCGAACCCCGGCCGGGTGGTGCTCGTGGATGCGGGCGACCTGCTCCAGGGCAATCCGCTGACGTACGTGGCCGCGCGCATCGCGCCGGACTCGCTGCGCCCGCACCCGGTGATGGCGGCGATGAACGCGATGGGCTACGACGCGGCCGCCATCGGCAACCACGAGTTCAACTACGGGCTGCCCGTGCTGCAGCGCGCGATGGGGGACGCCCGCTTTCCGCTGCTCGCGGCCAATGCCGTGACCCTCGACGAGCGGCCGGCCTTCCGAGGCTGGACGATGCTGGCGCGCGACGGGGTCAGGGTGGCGGTCGTCGGAGCGACGACGCCGGGGTCCAACCTCTGGGACCGCGACAACCTGCGCAGCCGCGTGCGCATCGGCGACGTCGTGGCGGGGGTGCGCCGCGCAGTGGCGCAGGCGCGCGCCGCGGGCGCCGACGTGGTGGTGGCCGTGCTGCACTCCGGCCTGGACGAGCCCTCCAGCTACGACACCGCCGCCACCGGCGTCGCCAGCGAGAACGTCAGCGCGCGCGTGGCCCGCGAGGTGCCCGGGATCGATCTCATCGTGTACGGTCATTCGCACAAGCAGATGGCCGACACCGTCATCGGCTCGACGCTGCTCATGCAGCCGAAGAACTGGGCGGGAAGCGTGGGCGTCGCGCATCTGCGCGTGGTGCGGGATGCGGCCGGGGGGCGGTGGCGCGTGGCCGGCCGGCACTCGTCGCTGGTGGCTTCGGCGGGCCATGCGGAGAGCCCCGCGGTGCTGGCCGCGACGGAGCGGGCGCACCGCGCCACCGTCGCCTACGTCACGGCGCCGATCGGCGAGACGCCCGGTGCCTGGCGCGCCGACTCCGCGCGCGTGGCTGACACCCCGCTCATCGATTTCATTCTCGAGGTGGAGCGGAGGGCGACTGGCGCACAGCTCGCGTCCACCGCGGCATTCTCCCTCGATGCCGCGCTGCCCGCGGGCGCCGTGACGGTGGCGCGACTGGCGGCGCTGTATCCCTACGACAACACCCTCCGCAAGATCGTGATCTCCGGACGCCAGCTGCGCGAGTATCTGGAGTTCAGTGCCCGGTACTTCCGCACCGCGCCCGACGGCCGGGTGAGCGTGGATCCGGCGGTGCCGGGCTACAACTTCGACATCGTGGGCGGCGTCGACTACACCCTCGATCTCTCGCGGCCCGTCGGGGAGCGCATCACCACCCTCGAATACCAGGGCCGGCCGGTGGCGCCCACCGACAGCTTCACCTTCGCGCTCAACAACTACCGCCAGACCGGCGGCGGCGGGTATGCGATGCTGGCGGGCAGCAAGAACCTGGACGACCGCCAGCTGGAGATCCGGCAGCTGCTCATCGACGAGGTGCGCCAGCGCGGCACCATCCGCCCCGACCAGTACTTCCATCAGAACTGGCGAATCGTCCCCGCATCCGCGGTAGCGGAGGTGTACGCGTCGATGCACGGGCTGCCCGGCGAACGCGGCCCGGTCTCCACTGCGATCAGCCGGAGTCCGACTCCCCGAGTCCCGAGCGCCGACCCCCGAACACCGCGGATTCGCGTGATCGGCCTGAATGACTTCCACGGCGCGCTCGAGCCGCGTCCCGATGCGGCGGGCGTGCTCCGCGGCGGCGCCGCGTACGTGGCCGCGGCCGTCGAGCAGGCCGAGCGTGAGTGCGCACCGCCGTCGTGCCAGACGCTCTTCGTGGATGCCGGGGACGAGCTCCAGGGCACCCCCGCCTCCAACCTGGCGTACGGCCGCCCGGTGGTGGCGATTCTCGACCACCTGGGGCTGGCCGCTGCGGCGCTGGGCAACCACGAGTTCGACTGGGGGCGCGACACGCTGCGCGCGCGCATGCGCCAGGCACGCTACGCGTTCCTCGGTGCCAACGTGCGCTTCCAGGACGGGCGCGACGTGCCGTGGATTCGCGACGACACGCTGGTGCAGCGCGGTGATACGAAGATCGGCATCATCGGGATCGCGACCACCGCGACACCGGCCACCACGCGCGCATCCAACGTCACGGGGCTGCGCTTCGACGAGCCCGCGCCTGTCGTCGACAGCCTCGCCCGCGCGCTGCGCGCGCGCGGTGCCGGCGTCGTGATCGTGCTCGCCCACGCCGGAGCATTCTGCGACCGGAGCGGCGCGGTGTCGTGCGAGGGCGAGATCATCGACCTGGCGCGGCATCTCACCGAGCCGGTGGACGCGATCGTTAGCGGACACACCCACTCGCTGGTCAACACCGTGATCCGCGGCATTCCCGTGGTGCAGGCGCGCTCCAGCGGCACGGCCATCGATGTGCTCGACATCCCCCTGGATTCCGGCGTGCCGGGAGAGGGCGAGTCGCTCGTTCGTCACGAGGTGCGCGACGTGCGCGCGGACGCCGTGGCGCCAGATTCGGCGGTGCTGGCCATGGTGCAGCGAGCCGTCGCGGTCGTGGCGCCGCGCGTGAACCGTCCGATCGCGCGCATCGCGGAGGACATGCCGAAGAGTGTGGCCACGGCGACGGGTGAGACCGCGCTCGGCGATCTCATCGCGGATGCGATGCGCGTGGTGGGGAAGGGCGACGTCGGCGTGATGAACAATGGCGGGATTCGCGCCCCGCTGCGCGCGGGCATCGCCACGTACGGATCGTTGTTCGAGATCCAGCCGTTCGCCAACGTGCTGGTTCGCCTGTCCGTCCGCGGCCGGGATCTGCGTGGCTACCTGGAGCGACAGGTGGACCAGCACCGGCCGGGCGTGCAGGTGAGCGGTGTGGTGGTGGTCTACGATACGACGAGACCGCCGGGCTCCCGGCTCGTGTCCGTCCGCATGCGGAATGGCACGCCCCTGCAGGACGATCGCACGTACACCGTGGTGCTGAACGATTTCATGGCCACCGGGGGTGACCGGCTGGGCTTCGGCGACCGGGCCCTCCGCACCGAACCTCTCGATGTCGTGGATCTCGATGCGCTCATCACCCATCTGCGTTCGTTGCCGCAGCCGGTGCGGCCGCCGCGCGGCCCGCGCCTCGTCGTGACCGGCACGCCATGAGCCCCCCCTCTCACCCTCCGGAGCGGCTGCTCCGGGTTTTCGTGAACGGTGATGGCGTGGACGTCCCGCGCGGCGCCACGGCCCTGGACGCCGTGCGGGAGTGGAATGCCGCGGCCGCCGAGGCGGTGCGCGCCGGCGCCCAGATCATCACCGACAGCCGTGGCCTGCCCGCGTCGGCGGACGGCCTGGTGCAGGCGGGCAGCATCTTCCGGGTGCTGCCCGCACGTGCGGCGCGCGCGGCCGGCGGC